>NZ_JAXDRQ010000063.1:0-78480 GCF_034090965.1 Absicoccus sp.
AATGGGCATTGAAGTTATTGGCGAGTGGACAAATTGATGGTGGAAAATATATTAGCGGTTATTATCCACTAGAAAAAACAATTGATGCATTGGAAAGTATTGGCAGACAAGAAGGTATAAAATATGTAATTCTGCCAAATGATAGCAAAGAAGAATGGATGAAACGTAGATAATTTGGATTCTTGCTTTTATGTGAGTTACATAAAAGCAAGTTTTTTTAGTGATGAAAGGAAATGAAAAAATGATACACGGTGCCATATTTGATTTAGATGGATTATTGATTGATACACAACGTATTTATCAGTCTGCACTTGAAGATACGGGAAAAGCATATGATATTTCATTGACAAGATCTTTAACAGATACCTTTGCAGGGGCAAGTCCTGATCATATTGCGAGTATTATGTCTTCACGGTTTTCTATTGATGGGATCGCATTTATGAAAGATGTAATGAATGCAGTGATTGAACGAGAAATGAATGATTTGAATCTAAAACCAGGAGTCAAAAATATTCTTTCGTATTTTGAATCGATTTCAATTCCTATGGCAGTCGCTTCGGGTTCTCCTTGTTCATTGATTGAACGAAACTTACAATTGGTGGATATTGCTACTTATTTTTCAGTCATTGTCAGTACACAGGAAGTCGAACATGGAAAACCAGCACCAGATGTTTTCTTAGAAGCAGCCCATCGATTGCAGGTAGAACCAGAACATTGCCTAGTCTTTGAAGATGCAATCAATGGTGTGAAAGCCGGAATTTGTGGGGGCTTTCCAACCATCATGATTCCAGATCTTGTACAACCAGATCCAGAATGGAAAACGTCCTTATATGGTGTATTTGATACATTAGGTCAAGCTATGGTCAAAATAAAAAGCATGATGGAATGATGCAGTTCCATCATGCTTACAATGAAGTTGAATCATTGGAGAATACTATTTTTCATGAAAAATAAATTGAATACGGTTATAGATCAAAATCATGATCACACCATTAAGGATCCCTTTGATTAAAGTGAATGGCACATTGAAGATCAATAGAGCTTGGCCAATACTTTTGATGGATGGGATCAATAATTGATACATTTGTAAGATGGCAACTTCAGGAAAGCCTAATACATTATAATATAATGGATAAATGATCCAATAATTGATGGGCCAACTGATCAGTGCCATGGCAACAGCACCCAATGCACTTGCTTTTAAGATACCAGATTTGGTTGGATTTTTTTGAAATACATAGCCAGCTACAGCTGCAAACGTAGCACCTAAAAGGAAATTGGATAATTCACCCACAAAACCAGACTGACTCACTGCCATATGAATGATGTTTTTGATCAAAGCAATCAATACACCAGTGAATGGACCATAGGCAAAAGCACCAATTAATTCTGGTAAATCAGAAAAATCCAATTTAATGAAACTAGGCATGATTGGAATTGAAATTTCAATATACTGCAAGATGATCGCAATTCCAATCAACATGCCACATCGTGTGACTTTCTTTGTTCGGTTATTAACTTCCATTTCTTTACTCCCTTTCTTGCATCTTTGAAACAAAAAAATGGTGTACCACAAGGGGCACACCATGAAAAAACATCTGTTTCTGTCTTTTCCCATCCGGACTCTAACCGTCGGTACTGGAATTTCACCAGTTCAGCCTCATATGAGGGTCATGGACTTTACCATCGGTAGGGAATTTCACCCTGCCCCAAAGACGTTATTGATTTGTTACAAATACACCTTATATCAATTTTCTCGTTTAGTCAAGATATAAGACAATCTCATTTTGTGCTAAGCTCTTCTTCAAATCAATGACACGTTGATTTTCCGATCCACGAAAAGCTAACTGAATGTTCTTTTTTTCTTCTACGAAAGGACCATCGACCAGCACATCAATATAAGACAACAATTCATCAGTCATAGGACCATGACGACGACCTCCATCCAATAGATCTTGATCTAAAATAAAGCCGGTCCAAGCCCAAATATCTTTCTTCGGATAAAGTTCCTTGGCTTTCTTACAAAGTTGGACCAATTCTTCTTGATTTGAAAATTCAAAGGGATCACCACCTAAAAGGGACAAGCCTTTACAGAAATCGTTTTTCAAAAAATCAAGAATTTCCGCTTCAGTTTCTTTGGTGTAGGGCTCTCCATAGGCAAAATCCCATGTTTCGGGTTGGAAACAATTTTTACAATGATTCGTACAACCCGATACAAATAAACTAATACGAACACCTTCGCCATTCGCAATATCATATTTTTTTATATTTCCATAATTCATACGTCATTCCTTCTTTTCTGATTATATGATACATGCAAAGATAAAATACATCTACTTTGATATATTATGCACAAGATAATTGAAAAAACATTGTAAGCAAAAAAGATATGTGAGAAAATATTTTCATGTTTCGAATACTAACACAAATATCCAATATTCTATGGGGCACACCCATGACCATCGTTCTCATTGGAACCGGTATTTATTTATCCATTCGCTTTGGCTTCCGCTATAACTTTCGTAAAATCAAGTTTCATTTTCAAAATACCTTTGGCAAAATGTTTCAACCAGGCCAAGGAACCGGGAGCGTATCCGGATTTGCAGCGGCTTGTACGGCCATGGCCAACACGATTGGTGTTGGTAATATTGGCGGTGTAGCTTCGGCTTTGGTTTCTGGTGGACCAGGCGCTATCTTTTGGATGTGGATCTCAGGGCTATTCGGCATGTCGACCAAAGCCTGTGAAATTATTTTAGGCCAACGATATCGTGTGAAATACAATAAATCCATGGATGAATATATGTGTGATCGTTCATTTGTGATGCGCAATGCTTTGGGCTGGAAAACCGGAGCTGTTATTTTAGCATTTGCTTGTTTTATCCTAGGACCTTGGACATGTTGCGTACAAACGGAAGCAGTCACGAGTTCACTCAAAGAAGGTTTTCAAATAGCACCGATTTTGTCGGTTTCCGTTTTAGGTTTGACTTGCTTTTTGACCATCTTTGGTGGGCTGAAACGAATATCCTCGGTCATGGAAAAGGTGGTTCCATTTATGGCATTGGTATATATTTTAGGTGGGTTAGGAATCTTGATCATGCATATTACCATTGTTCCACAAGCTTTCTTGTTGATTTTTAAATCGGCATTTACACCCATGGCTGGAATTGGTGGCTTTGCTGGAGCTACAGTGCGTGATGCAATTCGCTATGGAGTTGCACGAGGTCTTTACTCCAATGATGCCGGAACCGGCTATGGCATGATTGCCCATGCCAGTGCAAAAACGGATCATCCAGTACGACAGTCTAGCTGGGGATGGGGCGAAGTTTTCTTAGACACGATCGTGGTTTGTTCGGTAACAGCCTTATCGTTGATACTGACGAATGTATATATTGATTATCCCAATATATCAAGTGCTCGGTTGACCACTGTGGCATTTAAAGTGGCCTATGGTCAAGCGGGTGGTTGGTTTATGGCAATCGCGATTGCCGTATTTGCATGGACAACGATCATTGGTATGTATTATAGTTGCGAAAAATCTGTAAATTATGCATTTGGCGATACCGAACAGAATAAACTGGCAACTAAGATCTATATGATTTATTATATGTTGCCTTGTGTCTTATTTTACAATATCAAAGCGGATTCTCTATGGGCCATGACGGATATTTTATCGGCGATATACATTATTATTACTTTGATATTTATTTATTCAAAACAAAAAGTGATCATGGATCTATTCCATGATTTCTGGTTCCGTTTTATTCCTGAAAAAGAAGCAGGATTAAATCCAGAACCCGTTGTATTTGGAAAGGAAGAAAGTGAATATGAATAGACAATCTTTACAAGATGTATTGAATCAAGAAAAGATCATGATCATTGATGGATCCATGGCTACAGGCTTGGAGCTAAAAGGATATGATTTGAATCAAAGCCTTTGGACAGCCAGTGCTTTGGTTAATAAGCCAGAATGGGTCAAACAAGTGCATATGGATTACTTTAAAGCAGGAGCCGATTGTGGTATTACCGATAGCTATCAAGCTTCTATACCTGGCTTAATGGCTAAAGGATATAGTGAATCCGAAGCCGAAGCTTTGATTACAAAGTCCGTGGCATTGTTTCATGAAGCACGACAACAATGGTGGCAAGAGGAAGGGAAGGCAAGTGGACGGGTTTATCCATTATGCTTAGGAGCTGTTGGCCCTTATGGTGCTTATTTAGCCGATGGATCGGAATATCGAGGGAATTATGGCATAGATACAAATACGCTGATTGCTTTTCATAAGCGGCGTATGGAACTTTTATGGCAAGCAGGAGCGGATCTTTTAATTATGGAGACCCAGCCTTCTTTATCCGAAGCCTTGATTGAAGCTGAATTAGCAGAAGAACTGGGTGCCACATATTGGATTAGTTTCACTTGTAAAGACGGCAAATATACTCATGAAGGCCAAACTATCGAAGAATGTGCCAAAGCATTGTCTGGTTTGCCTCATTTAGCGATGGTCGGTATCAATTGTACAGATCCAAAATATGTCGAATCCTTAATTCAAGAATGGAAGAAATATACCGATTTACCAATTGGTGTATATCCAAATAGTGGCGAAACCTATGATCCACTGACAAAAACATGGCATGGCCCAACTCAACCTATTCCCTATGAAAATTGGGCAGAAATTTGGATGAAAGCAGGTGCTAGTGCTGTTGGCGGTTGTTGTCAAACAGGAGTGGATCATATCAAACAAGTGGTTCAGGCAAGAAATAAATTCTTATCCAATAAATAAAGAATGCACCTTGTTGAAAGCAAGATGCATTTTTTTCATGATTTCCAAACTTCTTGGGCAATTTCTTTGACCAATTTGAGTTTTGCCCATTGCTCATCTTCTGTAATCTTATTCCCAATCTCACAAGAAGCAAAACCACATTGAGGACTTAAATAGAGACGATCCAAAGGAATGTACTTGGCTGCTTCATGAATACGTGCAATGATCTTGGCCTTCTCTTCCAATTTCGGTGTTTTGGTAGTGATCAAACCTAAAACAACTTTTTTATCTGGGGATACTTTCGCTAAGGGTTCAAAACCGCCCGATCTTTCATCATCATATTCCAGATACAAAGCACTGACATTTTCTTTCGCAAATACATAGTCTGCCACACCATCGTAAGGACCGCTCGTAAAATACGTTGAATGATAATTTCCACGACAAATATGAGATGTAATGGTCATATCTTTCGGTGTATTTTCTAGCGCTAAATTATTCACTTGCAACAATTCTTCTTTGACTTGTTCCAGATCCAATCCAAGAGATTGATAGCGTTGTTTTGCGGCATCACCTACAATGGCGCCCCATGTACAATCATCCAATTGTAAATTGCGACAACCAGCTTGATAGAATTGTTGGATCACATCTTGATAAGCTAAGCCGATATCGTGGATCAAAGTTTCATTGGTTGGATAAAACTTCCGGGTTTGATCGATGTTCATTGGTACGATCATTTGTTGGAAGAACTGAGCAGGAGCTGGAATCGTATATTTAGCTACAGTATCTTCATCTTCAAATTGTTGTAGGAATTTGAAATAATCTACAAATGGATGATGTTTTGGCCGGATCTTGCCGACCAGGTAGGTATCATCCAACACAGCTAATTCGCCAGCAAATGGAACGCCACCATCGGTCAATTGATGTTTGACGCCTTCAAATCCCCACATAAAATCCAAATGCCAATAGGTTCTCCGAAATTCACCATCTGTGATAATGTGATATCCCAGTTCTTTTTGTTTGGTTACTAACTTAGTGATTTCTTCATTGATGACTTGATCTAATTTTTCTTTTGTACAACGCCCTTGTTGATAAGCTGCTTTGATGTCTTTTACCCGTTGAGGACGAAGAAAGCTACCCACAAAATCATATCGATACGGTGCATGAATGGAACTCATAAATATATACCTCCTAAAATTCATATGTTTTATGGGTGTATTATAACAAGCTATCTTTCTAATGATAAATACGAAAAAACAACATATATCATAGACTTAAACTATGGATAAATGCCGCTTTAAAGCTTCTTGATAGAATAATGCATAAGGACTCAAGATCGTATGTTTACGAATGATGCATCCAATCCGCATTTTAGAAGCAAAACGCAAAGGACGAGCAATGATGTTGTCTCCATTCAATTTCTGATCAATGACTCCACTACATACAGTAAATCCATGAAGGCCAATCAATAAATTAAATAAGGTAGCTCGATCTCGCACTTGGATATTCTTGGGAAAGTCCAACATTGGAATCAATTCCTCTGAAAAATAAAAGGAATTTTGTTCGCCTTGTTCATAGACAAGATAAGGGTAAGGGAATAGGTCATCAATCTCGATGATTTCTTTAGAAGCGAGTGGATGATCGGCACTTAAAAAGACATGAGGATCGGCAACAAAAAGCTCGATAAAAGTCAGATCTTTGTTTTTGATCATTTTGGATAAGATATCTTCATTATCCGGAGATAAATAAAGGATTCCTATTTCACTACGACCACTGGCTACATCATCGATGATTTCTCCAGTTTGCGTCTCTCGTAAAATGAAACTATATTGATCCGAATCGAAATGACGAATCAAATCCACATAGGCATTGACCGCAAAGGAATAATGTTGACAAGAAACCGAAAATTTAGGCGTTCGCTTTTTTCCCTTACCAAAATGCTCTTTCATATTGTCCGCTTGTTCCAACAACATTCGCGCATACGATAAGAGCTGTTCCCCTTCATGCGTGATCGTAATTCCTTTTTTGGAACGAATAAAAGCGGTCACACCCATCTCTTTTTCTAGACTATGAATGGCTGTACTTAAGCTCGGTTGGGAAATATATAATTTTTCAGCGGCTGCAGTAATACTGCCACATTCCGCAACCGTTACTAGATATTTTAATTGTTGAAGTGTCATTGGACCTCCTTGCATGTATTAAAAGATAAAAATTGTTCATATAATGTCCAATCGTTTCTAGCTCATTTCTATTAACCAGAAATTTTTCGAAAATAAACTTTTTTCACCTTCATTCATAAGATATTTGACCAGAAATTGCTTATTTAGATAGTCACCATTTGGCAGAATGCCAAACGGTGATGAAAAAAATATCAAAATGAAATGACAATATTATTCCATAAAAGAAAAGCTATACGATATCAATCATATAGCTTTAAGATTCTACAAATGCAATACACGCTCTTTGATTTCTTGCGTACGTCCTTGATTCCAGAACTGTGTGCCAATATAGCCACAAGTACGACGAGCCACATTCATTTTTTCTTGATCCGTATTGCCACAATTTGGACACTTCCAGATCAATTTATGATTCTCATCTTCCACGATCTGGATCTCACCAGTATAACCACATACCTGGCAATAATCGCTCTTTGTATTCAATTCGGCATACATGATGTTGTTGTAGATATGCTTCATGACAGCTAAGACTGCATCGATATTGTTTTCCATATTTGGCACTTCTACATAGCTGATGGCTCCACCTGGAGACAACTTTTGGAATTTAGATTCCAAAGTCAATTTATCAAATGCATTGATTTGTTCTGTGACATGGACATGATACGAGTTTGTGATGTAGTTTTTATCCGTTACATGAGGAATGATGCCGAAACGATCTTGTAGACATTTCGCAAACTTGTATGTTGTAGATTCCATTGGCGTTCCATACAAACTGAAAGAAATATTGGTTTCTTCGCGTTTTTTATTGCACCAATCATTCAAATACTGCATGACTTTTAAACCAAATTTTTCACCTTCTGGCGAAGTATGCGAAACCCCTAACATGTAATAGACCATTTCAGCAATACCAGCATAGCCTAAAGAAATCGTTGAATAATTGTCATACAACAATTTATCGATGGTTTCTCCCTTCTTTAAACGTGCCAAAGCACCGTTTTGCCATAAAATAGGGGCTACATCACTTGGTGTACCTTTCAAACGATTGTGACGATACATCAAAGCCTCATAACAAAGATCCAAACGTTCATCTAAGATCTTCCAGAAAGCATCCATATCTTTCTTTGAAGAACAAGCGACATCAACCAAGTTGATGGTAACGACACCTTGGTTAAAACGACCATAATATTTATGATGAACCGGATCTGGTGTCAAGAAAGAACGACAACCCATGCAAGGATAAACATCGCCGCCTTTTAATTCCTTCATGATCTTTTCCGAAATATAGTCAGGAACCATTCGTTTGGCAGTACATTCCGCCGCTAATTTGGTCAAATAGAAATATGGACTATCTTCTTCAATGTTGTTGTCCTCTAAGCAATAAATCAATTTAGGGAAAGCGGGAGTAATGAATACACCCTTTTCATTTTTTACCCCTTGAATACGTTGCTTCAACATTTCTTCAATGATCAAAGCAAGATCATCACGCGTTTGTCCTTCCGGTACTTCGTTTAAATACATGAATACAGTGACAAAAGGCGCTTGACCATTGGTGGTCATTAAAGTGATGACCTGGTATTGGATAGTTTGTACCCCTTTTTCAATTTCACGACGAACACGCATTTCTGCAACTTCATTGACCTTCTGATCCGAAATTTCAATACCAGCGGCTTCAAATTCTTGACGCACCTCTTTACGGGCTTTTTGACGAGATACATCCACAAATGGGGCTAAGTGAGACAAAGTGATGGATTGACCACCATATTGAGAACTGGCCACTTGCGCAATGATCTGGGTCGCGATATTACAAGCTGTCGCAAAGCTATGAGGTTTATCAATACCTGTTTCACTAATGACCGTACCATTTTGAAGCATGTCTTCTAGATTGACTAAACAACAATTATGCATGTGTTGTGCAAAATAGTCAGCATCATGAAAGTGGATGATGCCTTTTTCATGGGCTTCGGAAATCTCTGGAGGCAACAAGAAACGCTTAGTGATGTCTTTGGAAACTTCACCAGCCATATAGTCACGCTGTACACTGTTGACCAATGGATTCTTATTGGAATTTTCTTGTTTCACTTCTTCATTTTGACGCTCCAACAAACTCATGATTTGTTTATCGGTTGAATTGGCTTTACGAACCAAAGCACGCTCATAACGATAGGTAATGTAGTTGTGAGCAACCGAAAAGAATTGTTTTTGCATCAATTCCGCTTCGACCATATCTTGGATTTCTTCGACATTGGCACTACGCTTTAAAGCCTTACATTTTGCGGTTACACTCTGGGCAATGTCTTGGATGTTTTCATCCGTCATTGGCGTATGTAAAGTCGCCTGGTTTGCTTTGGAAATCGCATTGAAAATTTTCTGGACATTGAATAATACTTCTTCACCACTTCGTTTAATAACATTCATATTTTAAATCTCCTTTATTTCAAAATAGTTGAACTTTCAACTATTTTCTTGTCAAGCATCTTTAGTATACCTAGAAAAAATAGGAATTCAAGGCTTGATTTTTCATTCCAATAATGATTCATACGATTTCATCGAGAAAAAAATCAATTTATTTCAGTTTGAGCATAAATAACTTTACCAATAATTTGTACCGGCAACTCATCCACTTCTTGTTTGGTAAATACTTTGGTCTCTACATCTGGATTGGCCGCTTCCAATAATAAGACCGAATCGGTCTTGATGACACGTTTGACCGACACTTCATCTTGTCCAATCAATACGATGGCAATGGTGCCACTTGGTACATCGTTGCAGGCCTGCACATACAATAAGTCGCCATCATGGATCTTAGCGTCGATCATCGAATTTCCTGTTACACGAAGAAAATAATCGCCTTTCCGATAATCCGATTCAGAAACGGGAATATAGCCTTCTAAATTTTCTTCGGCTAATAAACCATACCCAGCTTTTACAGTCCCTAACAAAGGTTTTTCAAAGGAAAAAGTAGACATTCGCTTCATTTGATCGATATCGAGATGCATCAATTGAGATAGTTTTTCTAAGGTATCCGCATTGATTCGTTTGGTTTGGCCGTTGCACCAACGCGATACCGTTGACTTTGTGACCCCTAAGACCTGTGCAATTTCATCATTGGTAATATGGTTTTGACGTTTGTATTCTTGTAGTATTTCTTGTACATTCATATTGTCATTATATATGCAAAAGAGATAGAATGCACAGGAAAGTCGCATAAAAGTTGCATTTTCACACAATTTGACACAATGTTTCGAAACCTCACAAATTTTCACATGATTAAGTGAAATTTACGCGTTAATTATTTAGTACATTACAGTTGAGCAAAGAAAAGCTCATAATAGTAAAAAAACTTCATATATTTCTCTCTCCCTAATAACGTATATGAAAAAACAATGAGCGATGAAGGCAAGCATCGCTTTTTGTTTGCTCAAATTTTTTTAACAATAGCCTGTTTCGATGTGCGACCCACGATAGAAAATGGGACCAGAAATTTGTGATTATCCATCCCTTTTTTCAGAATACTTTAGGAATGCTCAAACAATAAGAAAAACATATTTTCACACGATTGAGTGAAAATCTTACGATAATTATTTAGTACATTACAGTTGAGCAAAGGAAAAGCTCAATAGTACAAAAAACTTCATATATTTCTCTCTCTCCTAAAAACATATATGAAACAAACGCAAGAAGCGATGAAGGCAAGCATCGCTTTTTGTTTGCTCTTTTCATAAAATTAAATATTTAGTGAATCCATAACGTAGGAATTTTGTTATAATGTTTAATATGGACTATAGTGTATGTTTATTGGCAGCGGGTAAAGGAACCCGAATGAAGCTGCCCTACAATAAAGTATTTCATCGTTTGAAAAAAAATAAGACCGTCTTAGATTCAAGCCTAGGCATTTTTCTACAAGATAGCGAATGTAAACAAGTGGTCTTGATGTATGCCAAAGAAGACGAAGCTTATATGAAAGAACGATACAGTAAGATCGATCGCGTGGAATTGCACGAAGGTGGTCTGACTCGACAAGAAAGTGCGGGGATCGGCCTTCATTTTGTGAATCAAGACTATGTGATGATCCATGATGCGGCTCGTCCTTTTGTGACCAAAGAACAAATTGATGCTTTAAAAGTCGCATTGGAAACGGAAGATGCTTGCTTGTTGATGATCCCAAGTGTGGATACGATCAAGATCGTAAAGGATGGATATGTTGAAACAACGCCTTTGCGTCAACATGTATATAATGCGCAAACACCACAATGTTTTAAGACGACATTGATCAAGATGTGTTATGAAAAATCTTTATTAGAAGGACGACAAGCCACGGATGATGCACAATTGGTTGAATGGTATACGGATGTGCCTATCAAAGTGGTATTGGGAGATCTAGGCAACAAAAAAATCACATTGCCACAAGATATATCGATATAGAAAGGAGTTTTTTCATGAATTATTCACTGTTGATTTACCAATCCAATCCGGTTTCCATCGATGCTTTTTTAGACGATTCTCGCTGTAAAGAAATCATTCAATTATGTACGACAGAGGAATTGATGACAAACAGTGTGCATCCCCAATCAAAGACGCTTTATGTGCCAACACAAGATACTTTATATACCTCAATTTTTAATGGCTTAAAAGGCGTGACCCAAGAAGATGTGATCGTCAGCGATGGTCAAACAAAGCTACAAATTCATGATATCGATACATTATTGGATTATTTAAATCAATGGCCAGCCATTCAATATGATGAAACAACCTATGCCTTTGATACACGCCTATTGATGTTTTCGCTTCAAAAAGCTTTGGAATCCCATCAAGATCTAAGCGCCTGTTTCCATGCCATTGATATGAAAATCAAATCACTGTAGTGGATCGGACGCCACTTTTTTTTTATGTGAAATTGCGTTAAGATTGATATATGAATTTGAAGATAGCACGGCATACAAATATAAAAACCGGATTGAGTGATGAAGACGTATTGCGTTCACAACCCAATGTGTATGAAGACAAAAATTCACGCTCCTATAAACAAATTATTCATGATAATTTCTATACATTATTTAATGCGATCAACTTAGTTTTGGGATTGATGGTTTTTATTACAGGCGCTTATCGCAATATGATGTTTGTGGGCCTGGTTTTTTTAAATACCGTTATTGGGATCATTCAAGAAATTCGATCCAAAAAAATATTAGATAACCTGGCATTATTGAACCAACAAAAAGCCAATGTCTTACGCAATGGGAAAATCAAAAGCATTCCCGTGGAAAAAATCGTGCGAAATGATATCTTGATGGTCAAGACCGGCGATCAGATCAGTGTGGATGCCATCGTGGTCGATGGCCAAGTTGAATGTAATGAATCCATTTTAACCGGTGAAAGCGATTCGATCATCAAACAATATGGAGATCCCTTGATGTCGGGTTCCTTTGTCGTTTCTGGACAAGCCAAAGCCCAAGTTGTGAAAGTGGGAGCCGATACGTATTCGCATTCCATTTTGGAAAGTGCCAAACGCGAGAAACAATATCCATCCGAATTGCGCGATAGTATCAATTCCATCATCCGCTTTTCAACGATCGTTTTGATCCCAACCGGATCGATCATGTTGATCAAACAACTGATGGAAAATACCAGCCAATGGCGAAGCGCTATTTTATCGACTGTTGCCGGGGTCATTGGTATGATTCCCGAAGGATTGGTCTTATTGACTAGTACAGCCTTGGCCATGGGAGCGGTAAAATTAGCGCGTAAACAAGTATTGGTACAAGAACTATATTGTATTGAAACTTTAGCACGTGTCGATACCCTTTGTCTGGATAAGACCGGAACCATCACCCAAGGAAAGATGAAAGTTGTATTGACCGATGGTCTAGGAAAAACGTCCGATGAAGAAATGCGCTATATCTTAGCCAATATGTATTCTTGTTTGGATGATGATAATGCCACGGCACAAGCTATACGTGCCTATACAGGCAAAGGCGATGCCCGCTGCATACGTACGATTCCTTTTTCCAGTAGTCGAAAAGCCAGTGCTGTTGTGTTTGAAGGCAACCGTACCTATATGACAGGCGCCTATTCCTTTATCGTGAATCAACAAGAAAATTGGATCAATGAACGCATCGAATCGTATGCACAACAAGGCATGCGCGTTTTGGTTTTAGCAAAAGGACGAATCATGGGCGACCAAATTCGCGGGAATAATGAAGTGATTGGTCTGATTGGGATCCAAGATGTATTACGACCCAATATTCGTCGGACCTTACAATATTTCTATAAACAAAATGTGCACGTGAAGATCATTTCTGGAGATGATCCTCGTACCGTGGCAGCCATCGCACAAAAAGCCGGTGTCAAAGGCAGAGCCGTCGACATGACCACGGTCAAAGACATCGATCAAGCAGTACAGACCTATTCGATTTTTGGTCGGGTCACACCGGAACAAAAGAAACAAATGGTCTTATCTTTACAAAAACAAGGCCATACCGTAGCGATGACGGGGGATGGTGTCAATGATGTCATGGCCTTAAAAGAAGCCGATTGCTCCATTGCGATGGGATCTGGATCCGAAGCAACCAAAGGCGTTGCTAGCTTGGTCTTGTTGAAAGATCAATTTCGAGCCATGCCATCGATCTTGCGAGAAGGCCGTATTGTCATTAATAACATTCAACGTTCAGCTTCTTTGTTTTTAGTGAAAACCATGTTTTCATTCGGCCTATCGCTGATCACGATATTCTGGTTTAGTGCCTATCCATTTAAGCCCATTCAATTATCTTTGGTTTCCTTATTAGGAACAGGCATTCCCGGTTTTGTCCTTGCTTTGGAACCCAATGAAGAACGAGTGACAGGCCACTTTTTACAACACGTATTTGGACGAGCGATGCCAGGAGCCATCATGGTCATCTTATCCGTTGTGTTTGCGAATTTGTTTAGACAACCACTCCAAATGAGTGATGCCCAATTCTCCACGATTTGTACGATCATCGCTTCATGGAACTCCTTGTGCGTCTTATATACTGTATGTACTCCAATGACACAACTCCGTAAATTGTTGTTGATTTGTATGTTTGCGGGATTGGTCATTGGTCTAACCGTATTCCATAGCTTACTTTATCTTGTGGGCTTGACATTCTGGCAAGGTATCTATGTGGCATGTAACCTAGCCATCATACCGGATTGTTTATTGCTCATGAAAAAAGCCGTCGATAAGACCATCTTACGAAATGCATAAACCTTCAACTTTGAAGGTTTTTTTATGAAAAAAAACAAGGCCATTGGCCTTGTCAGGAAAGGATCTGGATTTGATCGGCAATCTCATTTTGCACTCGTTCGTAAGCAAATTCCGTAAATGCTAATGGATGCACGAGTTCTTTGGCTTTATAAGCATCCCACAATGGACGAATCTCATCATAGAAGGCTTGGTCAAAATGCGTATCAATTTGTCCTTGATCATCTACCTTTAATAAATCATGATAATTGACATCCGCTAGACTAATTTGCTCCTGCGCATGTGCCAATAAGAAACGTACGATATTTTCTGGTGTACGCAAAAAGACATAAGGCTTATCATAACGACCATCTTTAAATACAAAACCTTGAATACAATTTGAACGTTTAATTTTTGCCATAAATAATGCTCCTTTCTTTTTTAGATACGTGGCAAAGGTAGATTGTGTTCAATTTTTTTATACAAGATGAATGTTAAAAAAAATAAAAACTTGCACCAAATCGATGCAAGTTTTTGTCTTAGTCATGTAAATTGTATTTTGCACGTAATTCCGCTTTACGCTCTTCCCACAACTTATCGGCTACAGGACCCCAGTTCTTTGCGTATTCAACGGTTTTTGAACGTAAATGATCCACTGGTTCTGGTTCTTCAGGGTCCGTTGAATGGGCACCTGATTTTTTGACCATTTCAGGTAGAGCATCTGGGTTTTCAAGCATTGGGCAAGGTTTCAATTGATTTTCATTGAAAGGTTGTCCATCATGATAAGCCATGAACATTGGGCTACGTAAACAATCCAACAAAGATTTTTCACGAATGTTGGAATCGCTATAATGGATAAATACACAAGGATCGACATCACCACGTGCATTGATGTGTAAGTAACGACGGCCACCAGCAATACATCCACCAACATATTCACCATCATTTTGGAAATCCAATAAGAACAATGGTTTGGTTGCACGCGCTTTACGAATACGACGCATAACTTCTGTACGTTGTTCTGGATTTGGCATCAATTCAGGCGATGAAGCCATACCGGTTGGCATGAAATGGAAATACCATGTGAAGTAAGCACCTAGATCGATCATCTTTTGGAAGTATTCATCACTTGTGATGGCATCCCAGTTTTGGCTGGTATAGCAGCAACTGAATCCAAATGGCAAACGACGTTCACGCAACAATTGCGTAGCGCGCATAACGGATTGGTAGACACCTTTGCCACGACGAGCATCTGTTGTTTCTTCATTTCCTTCCAAAGAAATAGCTGGAATGAAATTCTTTACACGAAGCATTTCATCCGCAAAGGCTTCATCGATCAAAGTGGAGTTCGTGAAACTCAAGAAGATACAATCATCATGTTTTTCACACAATTTGATCAAATCTTTTTTACGAACCAATGGTTCTCCACCTGTATAGATATACATGTAGACACCCATTTCTTTTCCTTGACGGATGATGTCATCGATTTCATCATAGGAAAGATTCAATTTGTTTCCATATTCGGCAGCCCAGCAGCCAATGCAATGTAGGTTACAAGCACTGGTTGGATCAAGCAAAATAGCCCAAGGAATATTACATTGATATTTTTCACGATATTCATCTTGCTTCTTCCATCCTTCCAAAGCAGAATTGATGAAGAAGTTGACACCTACTTTTTTGATCATTTCAGGATCTAATGTTAATAAACGATCATAAATAAATGAATAATATGGATTGGAAGGGTCTTCAATGATTTTACGGATTCCTACACGTTCACGTTCGAATCCTCCACCAGAAAATTTATCAGCCCAATCCAATAATTTTGGAAAGTTTTTTTTGGGATCTTTGATCGCATAGTCGATGGCTTTGCCAAGTCCTAAGCGTTTAATGTTTGCACTGACATCCATAATACTTTTCCTCCTTATAGTCTCATGGCCTTTAGTTTAATGGTTCCAAAATAAATATGCAAGGGACCAAAGGCCTTAGATAGGCGAAATTTAAGCATTTCATAAAAAATGACCAATAAAATTTTCTATAGTATAATAAAGACAATGAACTCTAGGGGGAATCAGGATGTTAGCCCAACAAAGACAAGAAGCCATCGTGGAAGAGGTCAATGAAAAAGGCTCCGTTTTGGTCAAAGAATTAGCCATCAAATACGATGTGACCCAAGACAGTATTCGTAAGGATCTGAGTATTTTACAGAAACAAGGCTTGTTAAAAAAGACATATGGAGGAGCGGTTCGCATTCGTAAAAAAATTGCCGCCCAGGATCTTGTGGCATCGAAACGAATCAGTCAAAATCGACAAGCCAAACAAGCCATTGCTCAAAGAGCCTATGCATTGATCGAACCCAATGATTTGATTTTTTTAGATCTTTCTACTTCGAATTTAGAATTAGCACGATTATTGGTGGAAAATGATAAAGGTGCAACCATCGTGACCAATATGCTCGATATTGCGAATCTTTATGCGACAACGACCAATCGCCATTTCATATTGCTGGGTGGCTATTTGAACCAACAAGGCGATTCCTTCGCCGGTGCCTTAGCCATTGCTCAATTGAGTCCCTATCAATTTGATAAAGCATTCATTGGTATCGAAGGCGTGGACATTGAATCGGGCAAGATCTTTAATTACAGTGTGGAAGATGCCCTGACCAAACAGGCAGTATTGAAACAAACCAAATCCACCTATATGATGTTGGAAACACGGAAATTTGAAATGGAAGGCAATTATGCCTTTGCCCATATATCAGACTTTACGGGTGTGATCATGGAAACAAAACCAGAAGATAAATATTTAAAGGCATTAGAAAGTTTAGAGGTAATTGATGAATGAATAAAAAATATTTCTTTTTTGATATTGATGGCACCTTAACGGATCGATCCACAGGTAAGATCGTTCCTTCGGCTCAACAAGCTCTGAACGAACTTCAAGATAACGGTCATTTTGTCGCCATTGCCACGGGTCGTGCTCACTATAAAGCCGTTCCTTTTATGAAGGAAGTGGGCTTACACAATATGGTTTGTTGCGGAGGCGGCGGCCTTGTCATTGATGATCAATTGATCAAAAATGAACCATTGGATCTAGCCAAGGCCAAAGCCATCTTAAAAGAAGCAACCAATCTTGGGTATGGGGCGCTTTTGATGTTGGATGATTCGGTGAAAGTCTATGCGAAAGATGATAAATTCAGAGAACAATGTGGTCCGCGCAAAGAACCAACAGAATACATCATTGATCCCCATTTAGATTATGAATCTCTACCTATAATATATAAGATGTATTTTTCTATTCCCAAGGAAGAGGAATATCGATTAAAACGAAAAGATACATTGGGCAATTTGCGGTTTCAACCCGAATATTTGATGTATCAATACGATGCCAAACGACAAGGCATTCTCGATATGATGGATGCACTGCATGCCAATCCCAAAGATGTGGTTGTATTTGGTGATGATCATAATGATCTGGTCATGTTTGATCCACAATGGACATCGATTGCGATGGGCAATGCCACCGATGAATTAAAAGAGCACGCCAATTATGTGACCGATGCCAATGTGGACGATGGCATCTATCATGCATGTCAAAAAATGGGTTGGATCGAATGAAACCATGGAAAAACAAATAGGCATCGAAAACTGGAAATTAATGGATTATGCATATTGTCCACAAATTGTTCAAGAACTGATTGAACAAGGAATCCATATCCAAGATACACACAATGCTTTGATGATTCGTCTGCAACCGCTTTTTGAATGAAACAAGTATTAAAATTAATGAATATCATTGATGATCATAAAGAAGAAATCAAAGCCGTGCATGGCATCGATGGCAATAGTGTTTATCTTTTATTGAACTATGGCTTATCTCGCACCATTATTCGTGATTATATTTTTGGCAAGGTCCATCTCGAAGATCTTTTATTCATGAATTGTGAACAAATCATGAAGACGTTGGATCTTTCTGTATACACCGCATCAAAAATTATGGAAGCTTGTCGATTTGCGATGCACATGTTGGTCGAAGACACCGATTTGCGCAAACAAGAAACGCTGCGCAAAGATGTATGTGATTTCTTTCGTGGTACAAACACTATCTTTCCAATCGAAGAAATCATGGAAACGATGTTATGGCGATCGGATGAAGAGCTTTTAAAAGCTATTTTGGACGCTTTGGAAGATGAAGATTTATTGATCCATGATGAACGTGGCTATAAGAATAAAAAGATCTTTGTGCATAAGAGTTTAAGTGAAGTATTGGATGCCATTCCTGATATTACAGCGCGAACGATCGTCGTGGAACATCTATATGGCAAAACCATGGAATCCATTGGTTTACGTTTATCACCACCGATTTCTCGCTCTCGGGTGGGGCAGATCTTTCATCAAGAAATCGATCATTTTCCCGTTGTCAAAGAAGATGCCTATCGGGATTTATTGCTGCACTATGATATGGATAAAGAAACCTTTTATGCCCTGACCGATGCTTTAGAACCCACCTATGGATATCTGCAAGAACGATATCGACCCGATCTGGAAGGTGAAAAAATCCCATTAAATGGCAATATTCTGCGTTGTGATGTGGCCAAAGAATGGGTCGTTAATACCAAGAAATTAAAACAATATCTATCTGCACATTATTTACATGTATATGATCAATGGGTCGACAAAGAAGATCGCAATGGTTTTTTACAAGCGGTGTGTCATTCTTTTGATGGCTATTTCCAAAAAGCTGAAATTGAAAAACGCTATAAAAAAGTCTTACTAGCCGTATGTCCGGAAAAACAAGAAGAGTGGGCACTCCATGATTTTCGTTTGAATGCCGTTCTAAAACAGGGATATCTGGTTCATTCTGCCAAAAAGGGATCACGTTATCGTATCGTGAGTCGCAAATTAGTGCAAGCCATTATTCGTGATACTCAATTGACACAATATCAAGATACCGTTGTATCCACGAAAAAAATTTTTGAAGATCATCGCGAAGTCATGGAAATGTATGATATCCGCGACCAGTATGAGTTGCATTCGTTATTACGCACTGGCAAAGAACGCTATCAAATCGATGTGAACGAAATGGAATTTAGCCGAATGCCGATGTTGGTATTTGGTAAGGGCAATGAAAATGCGATTGTCAAACAGGAAATGCAAGCGTGTGCACCCATTGATGTGGATGTGTTTGCCCGGCGTATGGCGAATAAATACGGCTATGATATAGGATCCTTTCAATCCTATTTGCGACGGAATTTTAATGTCTATATCGAAGAAAATCGCATTGATATCGTGGATGAGACCATCTTACACTCCCAAGATTTTCAAACGATGAAAAAGCTATTGACCAAAGATTTCTATTTTGTGGAAGACTATCAAAAGACCATTGAAGAAAAGCATCTCAATTCGCAATTGATGGATGCTTATGTGATTCGGCGGTTGGGATATAAATTATATGCAGGTTATGTATTGAAAGAACCTTATACACCGGGTCGATATTTTGAACAATGGATCCAAGAACATGCCCAAGACATTCAACCAAGACATAAGGATATCATGACTTTTCAATCGGCATTGGAACGATTGGAAAAACGATTGGATGTATTCGAATGGACACCCGGTCATTATATTACGTTGAAACAACTCCAAATGTCCAAAAAAGACCTAAAACAATACATGGAACAAATTAAAAATGGCGTTGAGAACGGACAATATTTTACGCAACGATCTTTAAAACAATTACAGATCGTTTCGCAACAAGTGGCGAACTCTTTTTATCGATCCATCTTCAAATCCGAAGCCAGCATTCAAATGATGGCCGTTCTGGATGACTGTGTCTTTGTGAAAAATGCACAACCCCATATGCGTGATTTCTTTTTACAATTGATGCATGAACAACCAGGATTGACAGTCAATAGTTGCATTACCTATCTCTATCAGTGGTATGGTATACGTGTGGATCGAAGATATATGCTTGAACATATCATCGATGCGGGTCTATTCTATAGTTTAGATACAGACCGCATGTACGAATCACGGCCACAAGCTATCTTTACACAGGAGCGATTATTCGAATGAAAGAAGAATTTACCATCGATCGTGTGAAACGATTAAAAAAAGATAAAGACTATTATAATTTATTTCGTTATTGTCAATATCATGCGAAAGGCAGTAATTTGGATGCCATTTACGAATTAGGAAACTGTTATCGCCATGGTTGGGGATGTGATCAAAGCGAATTGCATGCACATTTGATTTATACCGAATTGACCCGATTGGGCTATGTCCCGGCGATGAGCGCCATGGCATGGGATTACTACGAAGGAAAAGGCGTCAATCAAAGTTATCGACGAGCGTTCCGCTTTTTTAAAGAAGCGTGTCAATATAATGATTTGGATGCCATGTTCAATATTGCTCTGATGTATTTTAATGGTACTGGTATTGAAAAGGATGCAACATTAGCCGTTCGATATTTTGAAAAAGCAGCGGTATTGGGACATGTTCGATCTCAATTTAATTTGGGTATTTGTTATCACAAAGGCTGGGGCGTTTCTCAAGATTTGGTTAAATCACATTATTGGTTGTCTCAAGCTGCCAATCAGGGGTATCATAAAGCTGGTGAATATTTAGGCCAATTACCATCGTATTATGTACTCGAAGATCTAGAACGGGTCAGCGAACAATTGGAATCCATCGAACAAGAAATCGATGGTCCTGTGAACGTTGATAAGATCCTTCGTAAAATACGACGTACACTTGATCAAATTGAGGAGGAAACACAAAATGAACATGAGTAACGCAAAAGGACATTTGATCGTATCTTGTCAAGCTCTACCAGATGAACCTTTACATTCTAGTTTCATCATGGGACGCATGGCTTTGGCAGCTTATCAAGGTGGTGCCAAAGGAATTCGTGCCAATACCGTGGAAGATATCAAAGAAATCCAAAAGATTGTCGACTTACCGATCATTGGTATCATTAAACATCCATATGGAGATAATCCCGTGTTTATCACGCCAACCATGAAGGAAGTGGATGCTTTGATGGAAGTAAAGCCAGCCGTTATCGCTTTGGATGCTACTTGTCGACCTCGTCCGGATGGAAAAACATTGGATGAAATGGTACAAGAAATCCGTGCCAAATATCCAGATCAAAAGATCATGGCGGATTGTTCCACTTTGGATGAAATGAAACATGCCGATGCATTAGGATTTGACTTTGTCGGAACGACCTTGGTTGGGTATACGGAAGAAAGTAAGGGCGATCATATCGAAACGAATGATTTTGAATTGATTCGTAATTTCATTGCCCAAAGTGATCGACCTGTCATTGCTGAAGGCAATATCGATACCCCAGAAAAAGCACGAAGAGTCCTTGATCTAGGATGTTACAGTGTGGTTGTGGGTTCTATCATTACCCGTCCACAATTGATCACAAAACGATTTGTGAAAGCCGTTGACGGCGAATAAGTCATGCATACGCATGGCTTTTTTTACGTCTTAGCTTTTAAATTTGACCACTTACTGATAAATGAAAGACAGGATCGATCAAATTCTATATAGTGTAAGTGAAGAAAGGGGAACGGGCCATGAAAGCAGAAATTAAAATTGAAAATTGTCCAGAACCTTATGCAATCATCCATACGCCCGAAGTTAATGAACAGGTCCAACGTGTCTTATCCTATATGCGGCAGGATACACATACCTTGATTGGTCAAAAAGACGATCGACAATATGTGTTATCGATCCATGAGATCTTGTTTGCACAAGTCAAAGAGGAAAAAACCTATGTCTACACCATGGATCAAATGTATCGAGTCAAACACCGATTGTATGAAATCAAACAGATGGTCGGCCATGATTTTGTACAAATATCCAAATCATCGATCGTGCGAATCGATGCTTGTGAAAGTGTGGAAATTGATTTTGGCGGGGCGTTGGTCTTGCATATCAAGAACGGACTGAAAACCTATGTATCACGACATTATTTGAAAAATTTTAAGAAACAAATTGGATTGTAGGAGGTCAATATGAAACAAGTCATGAAAACCAGTTGGATTGGTGTAAGTACAGCCGCTCTCATTTTTATCATCATTGGCATCGTATTTGATCAAACAAACCAGGGAATCTTGCCGTTGGAAAACTATCAATACACAAAAATGGCAGTGGGATCCATTATTGTTGGATTAGGCTTTGGCTTACCAAGCATGATCTATGAAAAAGAAGAAATTCCGTATGCCATGCAAGTGCTCTTTCATTTGGGCATTGGCTGCGCGATCCTTTTGATTACCGGATATCTGGTGGGATGGTTTACCGATTTTGTGAGCATATTTGTAGAAATGGGCATTTCCATCTTCATTTGGATTGGATTTGATCGTCATTATCGAAAAGAAGCCAAAAAAATTAATCAACAATTAAAAAAGTAGGGTGCACGTATCCTACTTTTTTCCAAATACATAACCCGTCATGGCCATGGAGCCTAGGTTACAAACATTATTAAATACTGTTACTGGATCGTTTCCAGCAGCGCCTAAACAATACAACAAAGGTAAGAAGTGATCGGGTGTTGGTACGGCATAGACCGCATCAGGAAGAGTATCATAATGAATGATTGATGCATGATCGTGGGATTCAACCGCATGAGTGATGGCATCATTGAATCGATGGGTCATTTCTGTACCATCGGGATTGTCCCATTCTACCCGACCAAGATTATGAACGACGTTTCCACTGCCAAAGATCAAATAGCCCTGATCACGTAAAGGTTCTAATTTTTGACCGAGTGCATAGCTTTGTTGCGGATCTAGATGACGATTTACCGATAACTGAACCACGGGAATATCGGCTTTGGGAAACATATGAACCAAGACCGACCACGTGCCATGGTCAATGCCCCATGTATCATCGATCGTAACCTCCGTTCCAAGTAAAGAACGTACGGATTCAGTCAACGGCGCAGAACCAGAAACGGGATATTGTAGTTCATACAATTCTTTGGGAAAACCATACATATCATAAATTTGTTTTGGATGTGCCACACTTTGAATCGATGTATGATCGGTATACCAATGGGCGGAGATGGCTAAGATAGCTTTGGGCTTTTCAATCGAATCGCCAATGGCATTCATCGTTTGGGTAATTTCATTGTTTTCGATGGCAACCATCGGACTTCCATGTCCAGAAAATATAACAGGCATTTTCATAAAGGGTCCTCCTAGTATAAAAAATATACTTGATAAAAAGATTATACTTATTTACACTATAAGCAACAAGTAGGATTTTTTACGCAACTTAGTATCTTTTTATGAACTATTGGAGAACAAATGAAAAAAGAAACATGTCAAACTGCAGGCGAATTTGGAAAATGTCCCTTTGTGACTGCACAACAACTATTAAAAGGGAAATGGGTCATCTTGATCATGCACGAATTGAATGAAGGACCCAAACGATTTGGCGAATTAAGAAGGAGCATTGATATCACCCAAGCGACTCTATCCAGTCAATTGAAAAAGATGGAAGAAGAAGGCCTGATCCTTCGAACCATTTATCCGGAAGTCCCACCACGAGTGGAATATACATTGACTGATATTGGCAAAGAATTTCATATTGTCTTGGCGAGTATTGAACAATGGGGCAATGCCTATATTGAATATTTGAAGAAAAAGGCTTGACTTAAAGTATCCTTTAAGTCATAAGATACGTTCCAGGAGGTATCTTATGTACGAACTTTTACAAACAATTTCAGGTCCAGAAGATGTAAAAAAACTATCGATAGATCAATTGCATACATTATCTACGGAAATGCGCGAGGCTTTATTTAACCGTCTTACCAAAATAGGAGGTCATTTTGGCCCGAATTTTGGGATGGTTGAAGCAGAAATTGCCATGCACTATGTGTTTGATTCTCCCAAAGACAAGTTTGTCTTTGATGTGTCGCACCAAGCCTATCCTCACAAGATGTTGACGGGCCGTTGGCAAGGCTATGTCGATGATGCTCATTTTGTGGAAGATTCAGGTTATACCAATCCCAATGAAAGTGAACATGATTTCTTTAATGTGGGGCATACATCGACTTCGATCACTTTAGCACTGGGATTGGCAAAGGCACGCGATTTGAAAGGAACAGAAGAAAATATCGTTGCCGTCATTGGTGACGGTTCTTTGAGTGGTGGACAAGCCATGGCTGGTTTGAATGTGGCTGGTGAAATGCATTCCAACTTTATTATTCTTGTGAATGATAACGAAATGGCAATTGCAGAAACGCATGGTGGTCTCTACAAGAGCTTGCAGGATCTTCGCATATCAAAGGGAACTAGCCCTAACAATATCTTTAAAACATTGGGTTTGGATTATATCTATGAAGAGAATGGCAATGATGTCGAATCAATGATCGCAGTATTAACGAAAGTAAAGGACATCGATCATCCAATTGTGGTTCACATCCATACGCAAAAAGGTAAAGGATATGCGTTTGCCGAACAAAACAAAGAAGCTTGGCATTGGTGTATGCCATTTGATCGAAAAACGGGGTTGCCTACTGTTGATTTTGGTCCAGAAGAAAATTATTTAACTTTAACACAAAACTATATTTTGGATAAAGCGAAAATGGATCCCGAATTTATTGTGATCACGCCGGCCATGCCGGGTGCCATTGGATTACAACCTGAACAAAGGGCACAATTAAAAGATCAATATCTAGATACAGGCATTAGTGAAGAAGCAGCTGTTTCCATTGCTTCAGGTGTTGCTCGTAATGGCGGCAAACCATTGGTCATCACGAATATGACATTTCTTCAAAGAGCGTATGATCAAATTTCCCAAGATATTTGTATCAACAACAGTCCAGTGACCATGGTCATGAATTTCTCTTCATTTGATGGTTTGACGGATGTGACGCATTTAGGTATTTTTGGTTTATCCACTTTTATTAATATTCCCAATTTGGTCGTATTGGCGCCAACTTGTCAAGAAGAATACCAAACGATGTTAGATTGGTCGGTGAATCAAACGGAACATCCTATCTTGATCTTGATTCCGGGAAATGGGCTAACGCATCGTGCAGTAGATACAAACTATGTTGATCTAAAGTATCGTATCGAACAACAAGGTGAAAAAATAGCTATCCTCGCGTTGGGTGATTTTTATCAAAAAGGTCAAGAATTAGCTCAAGCAATCGAAAATGAATTTGGTTTTCAACCCACGTTGATCAATCCACGCATTGCTTCCAGTGTGGATGAAGATTTGTTGGAAAATCTTCAAATCAATCATGAGTTGATCATTACCTTAGAAGATGGGGTATTGGATGGCGGTTTTGGTGAAAAGATCAGTCGCTTCTATGGTGCCAAACCGATGAAAGTAAAAAACTATGGGCTCCAAAAAGTTTTCTATGATCGATATGATCCAGCAAAACTATTAGAAGAACTGGGTATGACAACTCCACAAATCATAGAAGAGATCAAACAAATGATATAAGAACTACCGATGGCATTTTGTCATCGGCATTCTTTATAAAAAAGACCTCCACCAAAGTGGAGGCATGTTAATGATTTCGTTTGGTAATAAACATAAGGCCCATTGTGGTAATCAAAAGACCAAAGAAAGAACCAAGAATATGTGTTTGTGTACTTGTTTGTACGGAGGTTGTTGCAACGGATTGAACCGTTTTTGTTTCTTTTTCGTCATTGATTTGTTCTGTTTTTGATGCTGGATCTTGGGTACTAGGGGTCGTACCTGGATCTGTACTTGGGTCTGTACTAGGGCCTGTACTAGGGTCTGTACTTGGATCTGTACTTGGATCTGTTCCTGGATCTTCTGTATATGGTTCAACCGATAGTGCCGTTGTAGCTGCAATCTTCTTTTGTTGGATCATGGCACCAACCATGTTTTGGAAACCTTTTCCATCGGAGGCTTTTGCACCAGCGGCAGGAATATACACACGGGCCTTACCATATACATAAGCTAAAGTAGAAGCCAATTCCATCGATGTATCTTTGGAAGGTTCTTCTTGGGATACTAAGACAAACGAGCCATTATTTGTGATCGAAGTAGTACCTGTTGTGGTTTCGATACCAGAAGGTAATGTTAAAGTGAAATCACCATAGTATGTATCAGGTACTTGTAATGTCAATATTCCGGTGTACCATTTGCCATCGGCTTTATTGTAGCGGAAGGTTGTATCACCGACAACTTTGATCTGATCTGAAGATGGTTCTTCACTTAATAGAGTGGCAGATGCATTCAATAATTTTACAGCTAATGGATAACGAGAAACATCCGAAATGTTGTTGTTGGTAATGCCATTATCATACATCAATTTCCATAGTGCATAAGCGGTGCTTGTATATGCCTGTTCTTCGGTAACGGCATAGTCGGTACCGAATTCTCTACTATAATATTCCAAAGGATTGTCTGAATATAACATATAGTAAATCGCATTGTAGAACGATGTATTGGTGATATCTGCATAGCTATGGCCCGAAGGGGTAGTGGAGCCATAATACGATGCCATTTCTGTGGTAAACTGTACCAACTTTTGATAGTTTTCCGTCTTATTTTTGTAGTCATCGTACGTAAATATCGTATCACCTAGTGTGTTATAAAAATCAGAACGAAGCCAATCCGGTGGACTCAGCAAGGTAGTGAATTCACTTTCAGACATGATCACGGGTTCCGAGACAACCTTGTACAGATTTAGACCATTGTATGGATAGCCCGCATATAATAAAGTTTGAATTTTCTGGATCAATGCTGGACTTAAATTGGTCGTATCGATATTGACATACGTATAAGTAGGTGCCTGATACGTTGGCGTATCATGAGGCCAATGGAGTGCATCATTCATGCAATAAAGAATAATATTTCCATTTTCAGCCGAATGGATTTGGGTAGCCTCGTTGTATTCAATCTTTATGGGGTCATTGGGCGATGTTGTTTCTTCGGTCGTTGTTGTATCGGTTGTCTGTTCATTGGAGTTGGACGTATTTTCGGTTGTTGTTTCTGTCGTTGTTTCTGATGGCGTGTTTGTCGTTTCGGTTGTTATCGGTTGTGCTTCTTCCGCATGGATGGTAGAAGAAACCGTCAAAATAGAAAACAGCAGACCAAAGGCAACGCAGAAAATTAATAACGGAAAATAATGTCTTGATTGTGTTTTCATGGGTATTCTTCTCCTTTCTAGCAAAAATGTTGATAGGGCAACAATATTGCATTCTTATTATAGCGTCTCACATTGCATCCTTCAAAGGATACGCTATAATAGTGGGATAGAATGAGGTGAAAAAATGCTTAAAAAAGAACAATTAGAAGCTCTTTTAACACGTGCCATGCATTCTTTAGCAGATTTTGCCGAAATCTTTGAAGAAGAAGGCACAAATGAAAATATTTCCATGACCAATGATGAAGTCGAACGTGTAAATCGCACCCAAAAAGCGGGTGTTGGGATTCGTTTGTATCAAGGTGTACAATCCGTATACGGGTATACAAACGATACAAGCATGGAATCACTCAATGAATTGGTGGATTCGTTGCGAGATGGTTTTGGCCGTAAAGAATCGGATGATAGGATTTCTTTGCATCCAGAAACCATTGAAAATAAACATATCGTAAAAATTGATCCCATCGATGCGAAATTAGCGGATAAAGTGGCATTGATCCAGCGAATGGATACCGCCGCAAAACAATATGATCCACGCGTATCAAAGACCCAAACCGGACTCTTATCTGTTCGTCAACATGTTCAAATTTCCAATAGTGAAGGAAAACTGGTACAAGATACGCGAACTCGATGTCGTTTGGTTTGTTCCGCGTATGCCAATGAAGCAGACAATATGCAGTCTGGTTTCTATGGACCCGGTGCCAGCAGTGGCCTGGAATATTTTGAAACCATCACACCGGAACAGATTGGAAAAGAAGCAGCACGAATCGCAATCGTGATGTTGGCAGCCAAAGATTGTCCATCCGGCCAAATGCCTGTCATTATTGATAATGGATTTGGCGGCGTGATTTTCCATGAAGCATGTGGCCATGCCTTGGAAGCCACCGCTGTATCCAAAAACCAAAGTGTTTTTGCGAATCAATTAGGCCAACAAATTGCTAGTACCAAGGTAACGGCCATCGATGATGGAACCATTCCGAATGGATGGGGTTCAGAAAATATCGATGATGAAGGAAATCCACAAACGCGTCGTGTCTTGATCAAAGATGGTATCTTACAATCGTATATGGTTGATCGTCTGAATGGCCGTCGCATGGGAATGGCATCCACTGGATCCGCTCGTCGTCAATCGTATAAATTTGAACCAACCAGTCGAATGTCCAATACGTACATTGCTCCTGGTACCGATTCTTTCGAATCCATGTTTGTCGGTATCAAAAAAGGTCTATATGCGAAAAAAATGGGTGGTGGATCGGTGAATCCACAAACCGGTGAATTTAATTTTGCGGTCAATGAAGGCTATTTGATTGAAGACGGCAAGATTACCGATCCGGTCAAAGGTGCTTCTTTGATTGGTACTGGTGCTGAAATCTTAATGAATATTGACAAAGTCAGCGATAATTTAGAACGCGGTCAAGGCATGTGTGGTTCCATCAGTGGTTCCATTCCTGTGGATGTTGGTCAACCAGCTATTCGCGTTTCCCGTATTACAGTAGGAGGTACGACCAGTGAATAAAGAACAATGGATCAAACGTGCCTTAGAAAAAGGCATCGAAGCTTTTGAAATCTATCAAAGTGTACAAACCGAAAAAAGCATCACTTGGTTTGATGGTCATATGGATACGATGACAACCAGTCATGTGCTGGGAACTTCTATTCGCGGTATCTATGAAGGAAATATGGCCTATATGGCCATGGAAGAGGTCAATGATGACCAAATGGATGCGGTATTGGATGAATTGATCGATCAAGCAAAGATCATCACTACCAAAGATAAAGATGTTTTACGAAAACCAGAATCGTTTGATGTAGTAGAATCACCAAAAGACTGGGTTGCTCCATCTACCCAAGCCATCAAACATTGTCTGATGGCCTTGGAAAAAGAATTGCTTGCCTATGATCCTCGGGTGATCCAAGTAGCCTCTTTGGGATGGGAAGAAAGCGCATCTAGTCGAGAAATTACTAATTCGTATGGCATGCATGTGGCCGATCAATCGCAAGTTCAATATTTAGTTGCCAGCGTTGTTGTACGTGAAAAGGATGTCGTTAAAGATGATTATGAAATTGCGATCATTGAGAATTTAGATCAGTTTGATCATGAAAAATTCGTTAAAAAGTTGTGTGATAAAGCTTTATTTAAACTTCATGCGACATCATTAAAGTCCGGCGAATACCCTGTGATCTTTTCTCAGGAAGCCATGACCGCTTTATTTGGATCTTTTATTGATCTCTTTAATGGTGATTTGATCTATAAAGGCATTTCACCCATCAAAGATCAATTAAATGAGCGTATCTTTTCCAATAAGATCACGATCATTGATGACCCGCAAAATACGGATTGTCTGACCATTGCGAACTTTGATGATGAAGGTTGCCCAACCCAAGCCAAAGTTCTTGTCAATGATGGTATTTTTGCCAATATGTTGCATGATACAAAAAGCGGCAATCGCATGGGAATGGAATCCACCGGAAATGGTTTTAAATCTGGATATGCCAGTGCCATTAGCGTTCAACCCATGAATTGTTATATTGAGCCCGGCCAATATACATTGGATGAATTGTGCGAACAAATGAAAGATGGCGTAGTGATCACCGATTTACAAGGATTACATGCAGGATTGGATTTTGTGAGTGGGAATTTTTCGCTACAAGCCAGCGGCTATACGGTAAAAGACGGGAAAAAAGAGCATGCGCTTGCCTTGATCACGGTTGCAGACAATTTCTTAGAATTAATGAATAAAGTCGTCGAAGTAGGCAATGATCTCGATTGGCAATTTCATCAAATTGCCAGCCCAAGTATTCGCTTTACAAAATGTGCCATCAGTGGCCAATAAGGAGGTTCTTATGCAACAATTTCGTAATACAGCTATGAAACAAGCCATCCAAGCATTGCGTCAAGACGAGAATCCAATCACGATCCAACATATGAGAGATTGCTTGGTGGTTGGTCAATTGTTAGTGCCAGCCCAATGGGATAAAGATCCAATCAGAGATAATAAGGGACAAATGGTTTTCTCACCTGACACCAAATTTCAATTGATGGTCATTGCCGATGATGAAGGCAAGTATTACTTTCCAATGTTTACCAGCATGGAAGAACTGCGCAAATGGGACAAAGAAGAAGAAGTGCAATCTTTGGTCATGACTTTTGATCAATATTTGCCATTTGTGAAAGTAGCACAAAATGATATCCAAGGTATCGTGATTGATCCGTATAGTGAAGATGTGCCTTTGACGTGCCAATACATCTTGGACATCAGTGAACAAAAAGATAATGAATTCCAAGCCAGAGACATTCGAGCAGATGATGAATTTGATCTAAGAGATCCTGTTGCGAATGTGGAAGCCATGATCAGTCAACTTCAATATTTAGGAAATCGCTATTCAGAAATCAAAGCCATTTACTTTAAAGAACGCCTGGTCAAAGGGAAACCATCCCATTGGTTTGTGATGGTGGATATGGATCCAGAAAATCCCGAAATATTCCGAAGCATGGGAACGACTTGTGCCCCTGTTGCGAAAGGAAAGGGCATTGAATTTATGTTTGCTTCAACCCCACAAGGAGAAAAGATTGCCCAAGAAAATCAACCGATTTATCAAGAAAAGACAAATTAACGTTCTGGCATATTCTTTGTATGGAATATGCCTTTTCTAGTGGTACACTAGAAGAAAAGGGAGTACACAGTATGCAAGAGTATAATGAAAAACCACACTTAACTTTAACACCAGATCAGGATGAAATCGGTCAAGAAAGCACGATAAAGAAAAATCCCCCATTGGCTGAAGATATACAAATTGATGAGAGTCAATTTACCCAAGAAGAAAGGGAACAAATCCAAGAATTTGCCAAAAAAATTGATATTACGGATACGATGATCGTTCTACAGTATGGAATCAATGCCCAAAAGAAATTGGCAAATTTCTCAGATAAAGCCTTGGCTGAAGTACGCACCAAAGACTTAGGCGAAGTGGGGAATATGTTGAGCGATGTGGTTACACAATTGCGCGATTTTGATGTCAATGAAGAAAAGAAAGGTATTGCCGGCCTATTTAATAAAGGCAAAAATCGTGTGGAAAAATTAACGGTTCGTTATAATGCCGTTGAAACCAATGTGAATAAAGTCGCTTCGATGTTGGAAGATCATCAAGTTCGTTTGATGAAAGATACCAGCATGTTGGAACAAATGTTTCAAATGAATAATGCCTATTATAAAGAATTAAATATGTATATCATTGCCGGTAAACAACGATTGAATGAAACGTATCAAAAAGAATTGCCAGCCTTACGGGCCAAAGCGGAACAAACGCAAAATCCTGAAGACATGCAAGCAGCCCAAGATCTGGCTCAAGCCTGTGATCGGTTTGATAAGAAATTGCACGATTTACAGATGAGTCGTATGATTGCCATCCAAACCGCACCGCAATTGCGATTGCTTCAAAACAACAATTCTTTGATGATCGAAAAGATTCAATCGACACTTGTCAATACGATTCCATTATGGAAAAGTCAGATGGTCATTGCGTTGGGTCTTAATCATGCTACACAAGCGGCCAAAGCCCAACGTGAAGTAACCAATACAACCAATGAATTATTGCGACGAAATGCGAATGCTTTGCATACCGCAACGGTAGAAACAGCTAAAGAATCCAATCGCGATATTGTGGATATTGAAACGTTAAAACATACCAATGAACAATTGATCCAAACCTTAGATGATGTAATGCAGATACAAAAGGATGGTCGCCAAAAACGACAAGAAGCTGAACAGGAATTACGACAAATTGAATCGGAATTGAAACAAAAAGTATTAGAAGTAACTAAAAGTGAGTGAGCTAGGTATCTTACCTAGCTCGTTTAGTAAGAATACATGATTGTGAAACAAAAGAAATAAGACGAAAAATATTTGCTTTTATATATTGAAAACAGTTAGGAGATAGCATCTTTCACATGTTTTAATGTAGTGGCATCTGCTTCTTTTGAAGAATCTGTATATCCATTAAGATTTGTATTTTTAATGGCAGTTGTCAAATCTACACCTGTTTTTTCTTGTAACCATGTGTAGAATACAGCTAATCCTTTATCATACTCCGTATTAGCTTCATCTGCTTTTGCCTTCAATTCCGGATCATATGCTTTCAATGCAGCATCATAATCTGCTTTGGTCTTATTATAGGTATTCGTAGCCTCTGACAATTTTGTTTCCGCTTGATCCAAGGCTTCATATGCGTCCTTATGATTATTTTTATAGGCATTATATTTGTTCTCTGCATCCGTAACTGCTTTTTGTTTTTCTGTCAAAGTAACTTGAGCAGCATCCAAGTTAGATTGAGCATCTGATACAGCCTTATCCAAGGAATCTTGTTGAGCAGTGATTGATGCCAATTCTGATTGAGCTTGAGCTAAAGTCTGATTCAGTGTGGCAATTTGTGCATTGACGATATCACGAGCAGTAATTGCATCTTGTACCTTTTGATTGGCTTCTTCCAATGCATTTTTTGCATCTTCTAAAGATTGAACGGCTTCTTTATATTTTTCTCCTTGTTCTCCAGTTGTGATCAGATCATATGCATCTTGAGCTTCTTTTTGAGCAGCTTGTGCATCGGCCAAATTCTTCTCTAATTCACTTTGTTTCGATGTTAGCTCATCTAATTGAGCTTTTGCAGAAGCTTCATCCGATACAGCTTGGTTATAATCAGCCGTTTGTTTATCTTTTTCAGCTTGTTTAGCATCTAAATCTGCTTTGGCCGTATTGTATGCGTCTTGAGCAGCATCTGCATTTTTCTTAGCCGTATTGTAATCGTCTTCTGTGATATTTCCTGCATTAGATTTTGCGGTATCCAATGCTTTTTGATACGTATCTTGTGCCTTTGATAGATCTTGTTGCTTTTGGGTTAGTTCATCTTTTTGTTTTTGAAGATCATTCAATTTTTGCGTATTTTCATCCAATCCCTTTTGGTTTTCATCGATCGCTGCTTGCTCTTTTGACTCTTCGGTTGTGATGGTTGAGTCAATGGAAGCTTTAATTTCGTTAGCAGTAGTTTGTTTGTTGTTGTAATCTTTTTGTGCAGATGATTCGTTTTCTTTCGTTTGATTTAATTCCGATTGAGCATCCGCTAATTTCTCACTTGTTGTTTTTTGAACTTCTGTCGAATCCGAAGTTTCTGCAGTAGTTGTCGTAGTATCCATAGCATTTGTTGCCGGCTGAATATCTTCTGCATGAATTGTTGTACTAGCCAATGCGGTCATACCTGTAGCTACAAATCCTATAGCCAAACTCTTTTTTAAAGCTGAAGTTTTCATATACATTTCGCCTCTCTCTATATTTAGTCATCTTTATACGTTTAACTTCTATACTATAGGATAGTAGAATAATTAATAATTGTTAATAACTAATTTTACTTAAATATAAATTCAGCATTTTGAAACTGTAGAATCATAGAGATAGAGAGAAAGGATATTGGAGTATTATTTTATATAAAAAAGAGAACTATCGCTAAAATAGTTCTCCCTTAATGTTATGCATTCGCATGTTCTAGATCAACGGATTCAGAATCTTGTTTATCTTCTGGATTTTTCTGATTGTATGCGACTAAATCTAATTCGTTTTCCGTTTTTGCAACTAAGACGGTTGCTGTTGCGGCACCAACCACATTGGTTGCGGTACGAGCCATATCGGCAATACTGGAAATTGGTGTTAATAAGACGATAACTTCAACCGGTAATCCAGCAGCAATAAATACAGCTGTTGCGGTAATGGTGGCCGTTCCCGGTACACCAACAGTACCAATGGCTACAACTAACGTTAAGACAATTAAGAAGATGTATTGACCAACGCTGTAATGAATTCCTAATAGATTGATAGCAAAGATAGCAGATACAACAGGCCAAATACCAGCGCATCCTGGCATACCAAGATTGGCACCTAAACTAGCAACAAACGATGCAATATCTTCTTGTACACCTAATTTCTTTAAGGAATCTGTCGTGACAGGAATGGTACCAACCGAACTTTGGGATGTAAAAGCAACCAAACCAGCTGGGAAAATGCCTTTAAAGAAGGCAATTGGATTCAATTTGCCAATCGCTGTCAATAAAGATCCTTCGACTAAGAAAATCTGAATTGCACATAAAACATAAACGATAACAAGAACACTAAGCAAAGGTAATAAATCAGATAATGTATGAGAACTAATGACACGACCAATCAATGCCAATACAGCATATGGCGTATAATCAATCAAATAACTAACGACGGTACCTAAGATTTTATTGGTGGCATCCACAAATTGTTTAAAGATCTTGATATCGGTTTCGCCATATTTGATCAATGCGTTATAGGCAAGGGCAACAAAGATAGCAAAAAGCACGATGGGTACGATTTCTCCATTCACATAATGACTGGCTAAATTGGATGGAAATAAATTTGTGATCGTATCAATAAAAGATGGAACTTCTTCTGCTTTATAGTCTGTAGCTAGTTGATATTGGAATCCTTTTCCAATATGGAAGAAGACACTAAACAATAAAGCGAATGTACTCGCAATCAATGTATTCAATAGTAAGAAACCAACGGATTTTAAGCCAATCTTTTTCAAGTTAATCTTTTCCGTTAGATTAGTAATGCTGGAAATAATACTAAAGAATAGTAATGGAACAACGATGGCACTGATCAATCGTGTATAGATCGTTCCGAAAGCAGAATAGTAAGTATATTTATTCTTAAAGGCAAGACCAACGATCACGCCAAGACCAACGGCAAGGAAGGTTGCTTTGGTGAAGCTCCAATCTTTTTTCTTTCGTAAGTACCAAATAATCGCATAAAATACAATGACAAGGCCTAAAGCGGCTAATTCTAAAATATCTATATTCATGTTTCTCTCCTCCTGATTAATATTTATATGGTTATGATTTGAACCAACACATTCGTTTATTTATCGTGCGACAACACATCGAAACCACCTCTTTCTTAAAACACACATATCTTATGTGATTACTATGATAAAGCGTGTACGTATGCTTTGTCAAATAATATATATAAAAACTATAGGAATAATATGAATAATTCATAACTCCAATCGATGAGGTTGCGAAAACAGAGAGGAAATTCTATTCTGAAACAGAATGAACTTAGAGAGAAGGAATAACATGACGATTCACTTTACTGAAGAAAAACGATTTACTCAAGATCAAGTCCAACAGTTATTTTTATCTGTTCATTGGATATCGGGTCAATATCCACAAAGACTATATAACGCATTGATGCATTCTTCTACGGTCATTACGGCATGGGATGATGAGCGTTTAGTTGGATTGGCACGGGTGTTGGATGATAGTGAAATGTTGGCGTATATACACTATGTATTGGTCGATCCGGCTTATATAAGGGACAGGGAATTGCGGGGCATATGATCGAAAGGATCAAAGAAAAATACAAAGATTATTTGTATATCGAATGGATGCCCGAAGAATCAAAAAAACGCTTCCTTTTATGAACGATTTGGCTTTGAAGTCATGGATGATGGCGTAGCGATGCAACGTTGTAACTTCGCGAATAAACGATAAAAAAACCAGCTCTTTCGAGCTGGTCGAATGCCTATTCGATCGAAATGGTTTCATGATTTTCAATGGCTGCTTGTTTGTCAGGAACCGTAATTTGAAGTTCACCATTTTCGAAGTGGGCCTTAACATCTTCTTGTTTAACATTGTTGCCGACATAGAAGCTACGACTGTAACGTCCATAGTGGCGTTCCTGACGAATCAATTGACCATGATCATCTTTTTCATCATGATTCTGGTCGCGGCTTGCTGTGATATTTAATACTCCATCATTCAATTCAATTTGGATGTCGTCTTTGTTTACACCTGGCACTTCCATATTGAATTGGATATTGCCGTCTTTTTCTACGATATCTGTTTTCATGACATCGCCACCAGACCATTGCGTACCAAAGAAATCATCAAATAAACGATCAAATGTTGGATAGTACATCATAATATCACCTTCCTATTATTCAATAGAGATATACTGTTTCGTGTCTTCGATCTTTTTGGCTTCCGTTGGTAAAGTAATCGTTAATTCACCATTATCAAAGGAAGCTTTGATATCTTGTTGATGATAGTTGTCACCTACATAGAAACTTCTCGATTGTGTTCCGGAATACCGTTCTTTACGAACAATGCGACCTTGATCATCTTTATCATCAGTACTGCTTTGTTTTGTTGCTGTTACTTTCAAATAACCATCACTCAATTCAATTTGAATATCTTCTTTCTTGTAGCCGGGTACTTCCATGGATAATACATAGTTTCCATCTTTTTCTACAATATCAGTTTTCAATACACCGGCTTGGTTGGTAAAGCCACCATTAAAGAAATCGTCAAATACACGTCCGAATCCTGGATAATATGTCATGATCTATACCTCCTTATTCAATTGTGATCATTTTGTTGTTTGTTTCTGGCTCTTTAACTTCCTTTGGCAAGGTAATTTTTAATTCACCATTATCGAAAGAAGCTTTGATATCTTCTTGATGATATCCATCGCCAATATAGAAATTTCTTGAACAAGTACCTTCATACCGTTCTTTACGAACATAACGACTATTCGAATCATCGTGATCGATCTTTCGTGTTGCACTGACTTTCAAATAGCCATTGCTCAATTCAATTTGAATATCTTCTTTTTTTACCCCGGGAATGGCCATGTTCAATTCATACATTCCATCTTTTTCATGAATGTCTGTTTTCAATAAACCAGTTGGTTCATCGGTAAAGAAGTCATCAAATAAATGATTCAATGGATAATATCTCATATATCTGCACCTCCAATTTCTTTCTACGAGTATAATAGCACAAAAATTAGCAGAGACAATATAAAAGTGCTAAAAAGTTTATTTTTATAATTTATGGCAGTTATAGATTAAAAGTGCTAAAAACAGGCCTACCCATGTAGGCCTGCATAGTCTTCCTTCCATTGTGCTAATGAAAGCTTTTTATAATTTTCATCAATCAAAACCTTACCAAAGTTTTCATACAACTCCGTCGATGTGGTCTTGATCTCAGGAATCTGCCGTTTTAAGGACTTCAAGAAACGCTTGGCTTCTTCGGTTTCTACATCACCAATCCGAATTTCTTTTCCATTGATGGTCTGAACATAAAAAATGGTATAGTGCCGAGATTCTTGACCACTCAATCGCGTGATCATTTTTCTGGGAATGTAGACCTTTCCCATATAGACCCAATGCTTCGATATACAAATATCGGAAGGCAAGTAGGCTCTTTTGATCAGTGAAAAAGACAATTTATGAAAGGTTTCCGATTTTAGAATGGCTTCTAATTCTTTATAAGAAAGCTTATCTTTGACAACTTTTAAACTTTCAGGAATATAGAGATAATAGATGATAGCCCCCAATACACCTGCAATCACAATAAAATTAAAGTGTACGAACCAAGGATAGGTACCATGAGCCAAAAAGAATATATACTGCATCAACCAGATGATTTCTAAGAGGATGCTCCCTATCCATAAGAATTTTCGTTTTTTCGTATATTTTTCTGTAATCATATTTCAACCTCGCTAAAGGGTATTATACGCTATATGATATAATGGAGCCAATGAAAATACTTTGTCCAAATTATGTAAAAACAATTCTAGATACATTCCATCAAGCTGGGTTTCAAGCCTATATTGTGGGTGGTTGTGTACGAGATTCCTTATTAAATAAAGTACCCCATGATTATGATGTGACGACCAATGCCAAACCCGAACAAGTGCAGGCACTATTTGAACGAACCATCCCTACAGGTATCGATCATGGAACCATTACGGTCATGAGCGAATGTCCTGTTGAAGTGACGACATTTCGACAAGAATCGATGTATTCCGATCATCGACATCCGGATCATGTAGCATTTGTGAATGATTTGATTGAGGATCTGGCCCGTCGTGATTTTACGATCAATGCCATGGCTTATGATCCTATCCTTGGTTTGGTCGATCCATTTGGAGGACAGACCGATTTAGAAAAACACATCATTCGAGCGGTTGGTAATCCATATGAACGTTTTCATGAAGATGCTTTGCGAATGTTGCGTGCCCATCGATTTGCCGCACGATTTCATTTTCAAATCGAAACACAAACCAAAAAAGCCATCCAACAATTGCACAAGGATATTCAATATGTATCGGTGGAACGAGTTCGCCATGAAATTTTAGAAATTTTAGCTGCCAATCCCTATGAAATTGAGAATATGACATTATTATTGTCACATTGGATGCCAGAATTACAATCGTGCAGAACATGTCTCCAACAAACCCCTTATCACGATACAAATGTTCTGCACCATATTTTAAGAGCAATCAAGCTATTGGATCCATTTGATGAAACATTGGCATGGACCTTGTTGTTTCATGATCTAGGAAAACCAGCTTGTCATACCAATAAAAATGGAATTGATCATTTTAAAGGCCATCCAGCCATCAGTGCAGAAATTGCCTGTCGTATATGTAAAGATCTGAAGATGACCAATGCCCAACAAAAAATCATTCCTGCCTTGGTTTATTATCATGATGAAAAGATGAAAGATCCATTGGCTTTCATTCGTAAATTTCGAATACAAAAACATTGGAGCGATGCCTGGATCCGACAATTGTTCATTGTGAAGCATTGTGATATCATGGCTCATTCGGCCTATGGACAACAAACGATCAAACAATTAGAAGCCTTGGAAATAGGCTACGAAACCTGCAATCGACCAATGGATCTGGCACATCTTGCCATCCATGGCAAAGACATTTTGGAAAATACGCCACTTTCAGGTAAACAAATTGCGGATGCGTTACAAGCTTGTTTGGAATATGCGTTTGACCATCCCGAAAAGAATCACAAAGAAGATTTATTATTGTATATAGAATCGAGGCCAGCATGGAAATAGGAATCTTACTTTTATTGATCTTGGTTTTGTGTGCTTTGATCGTATTGATCTTGCAATTAAAGAACCAACAAACCAACAGTCTTCAAATGATGATGAAAAGTCAGGAAAGTGCAACCCATACACAAGATATTTCGCATCAATTTGACCATATTCTCCAACAAATTCAAAATTTACGTAGTGAACAAAGTGTATCTTTTCAAACGATGGATGCGATGGATGCCCGATTAGATAGCATCAATCGGATCATGACCAACACCAAGGCGCGAGGCAATTGGGGTGAATATCAGCTGGATGCTTTGTTGGAAATGTATGCCGGATCCAATCCCGAAATCTATACGATGCAGTATCATCTAAAAAATGGGAAAATTGCTGATGCCATCTTACATCTTCCAGATACGCAAAAGGTATTATGTATCGATTCAAAGTTTCCTATGGAAAACTATATATCGAAACAAGATCATTTATTTATGCGAGATATGAAGAAACATATCGATGATATTGCCGATAAATATATTACGTATGAAACCGTGGATCAGGCCATCTTATTTTTGCCTAGTGAAGCCATCTATCAATTTATCTGTGCCAAACAAGTTGATGTATTAAACTATGCCCTACAAAGGCATGTTTTATTGACATCCCCCACGACATTGATTGGGGTAATCTATACATTATTAGCCAGTACGCGTGATTTTTACCGTGCAAGTCACATGGAAGAAATGGAATCTGCGATTCTTTCTTTACAGGAAGACATCAATCGACTATGTTTAAGAAGTGAAAAGGCGGAAAAAACATTGGATACGCTACAAAAACAATTTCATGATGTATCCATTTCTGCTCATAAAGTAGGCCAACGTATGGAACGTATGGCAAATGGAAAGAATGATGAACTATGATGCATGTATTAAAAGGAGATATTACCCGTTTGGATTTTGATGTGATCGTCAATGCCGCCAATGAACAATTGGCACCGGGTGGTGGTGTTTGCGGAGCTATCCATCAAGCGGCTGGAAAAGCGTTAGCTGCCGAATGTTGGAAATTAGGTGGGTGTCGTACAGGACAAGCCAAAATGACCCATGCGTACGAACTGCCTTGTAAAGCAGTGATCCATGCGGTAGGACCGATCTATTCTGGATCACCTAAAGACAAAGAATATTTAGAAGCTGCATATTGGAACAGCATGGTGCTGGCCTATGATTTCATGACAAAAAATCACATGGATCATTTAACCTTGGCTTTTCCTTGTATTTCAACGGGGATTTATGGCTATCCCAAAAAAGAAGCTTGTCAGATTGCAACACGAACAGTGCAGCGGATGTATACGCAATACAAGGCCACACGACATATTGATGTGACCTTTGTGTGCTATGACGAAGAAAACTATATGCTCTATAAGGAAGCATTGCACCTACGATGAGATCCATGGTGGAAAGATCACATGACTTTTTGAAAAAAGTTTTGCACCCACAAGCCATTTGTATTGATGCGACCTTAGGCAATGGCAAAGATGCACAATATTTTTTAGCGCAAAAGGTAAAAAAAGTCTATGCGTTTGAGATTCAAGAAGATGTGATTGAAAAGACAGAAAAAGCAATTTCGAATCCGCGATTGTTTGTATACCACAAAGGACATGAACATATGGATATCATCCATGAACCAGTGGATGCCATCCTTTTTAATTTTGGCTATTGTCCCCATGGCAATCCAGAAATTACGACTTTACCGGATACAAGCCTAGAAGCCGTACAAAAAGGAATCCAATTGTTGCGTGAAAAAGGACGAATGGCCTTGGTTTTTTATGCGCATAAACAAGCCAATCAAGAACAGAAAGCCATTGAAAATTATGTATCCACATTGACGAGTTGCGATGTATGTAAAGTTCAAATGATGAATCATGATGCGCCCTATTTAATCGAGATCGAAAAAAAGTAACGTTGGACAAACAAAATAAAATGTACATTTGATTTTAAAATGTAAGCGGTATAATATGCACGTCAAGTATATTCATATCATACGAGGAGGTGCATGTGTGTATGTTGTATGAAGTACAATTTTTGTCTTATAATCAGCGTGATCAAGTACAAGGTTGGATCTATGTGCCTGCTGCCAAGCCCAAAGGCATTGTGCAATTGGTTCATGGCTTTGGGGAACATTCCCGTCGTTATTTGAAGATGATCGTGCAATATTTGGATGCAGACTATATTGTTGCTGCCGATGATCATGTAGGACATGGTAAGACTGCTATTGTCAATCATAATAGTTGGGGTGATTGGGGTGACAAAGGATTCCACACCATGATGGAAGATGAACACAGTCTACATGATCTTGTCGTTGAAAAATTCCCAGATCTTCCGTATTTCCTGTTTGGACATAGCATGGGATCTTTCATAGTTCGTGACTACATGTCAAAATATGGTGATGATTTAGCCGGAGCAACCATTTGTGGAACGACCGGTGTCTGGCCGGATCTTAAAAAAGGGATGCAGATATTGGAACAAGATGTGGCCGAACATAAAGGCAATGAATCCGATCCAGAAGCAGCCAATGCCTTAATGGGTTGGATGTTTGGCCGTTGTAAAGAAGGTGTGAAATTAGGCAATGAATGGATTTGTTCCGATCCAAATGTACAATATGATCATGCCAATGATCCATTTGATGCGTTCACCAAACCAACCACCAATCGAGCTTTCTTATATTTTGCCCAAATGATGGATTACATTTCCAGTGTGGATTGGGCAAAGAAAGTGCCAACAAGCTTACCTATTTATAATATTGCCGGTGATCAAGATCCCGTTGGTCAGTATGGTAGCGGCGTTTATCAAGTATCCAATTGGCTGATCGATACAGGCCATGATGTTACGACCAAATTATATCCAGGTTATCGTCATGAGATCCATAACTATAAGGATATTCAAGAAGAAGTTGTTGCAGGAATTATCGCCTTTATGGATGCACATCGATAAAAAAGGGCATCGAATCTTAGGATTCGGTGCCTGTTTTTTGAGCAATATAGGTATTGACATTCTTACGAATGATATCAAAATTGATCACGCCATATTTTAATAACGTATCAATAAATTCTATATTATCATAGGAATCACCCAATGCTTTTTTTACTTTGTCTCTTAGACTATCCAATTGATACCATCCATAGGCATATGGTAAATACATACAAGGCTCATAACAGAAGCTATCATACATATCTTTTAATGTATCTTCGTCATACATATCTTTCATTTGATTGACGAATTCTGATTTGGATAATTTACGAAGATGGATCATCAAGTCAAGAGTAGCTGGTAAATAATAAGAAAATTTATCATTGATGATCTGCATGTCTTTGGCATCACTGCTGACTAACTGATCATCTAAATAGCCAAGCGCTTGTTCTTCTGCCAACATCGCAAAGCCTTCAGTAAAGGCAATTTCCGAAAAACAATGTTGAATGGGATAGGTCAAGTGTTGATGGTTGTAGTTGGCTTGATACATATGACCGGGAATGCCTTCATGGGCAAAGGTCATATACGTATCCAATGAAGTAACATCGCCACCATAGTTTACCGCATTGAAACGAATTCGATTGGTATCATTACTATCAAAGGGTGGTTCTACATAATAAGCCACCACATTATCACTGGTTTGTTCTTCCGGTAGATCTTGAATTTCATAATTCGGCATCTGAATTTCTGGATAATCCTGGGTATATTTCGTCTTTAAAAATTCCATGATCTCATTGGCGGATGAAAAATTTGTTTTGGCTTCTGTACTTGAAGAATCATATGACTGCATTTGTGTGATCATATCATCGCAACCATTGGCTAGATCATATAAGATCGCATTGGGACTTTTTGTGGTTCCTGCATTTTGTTCCACCAGTAATTTATAGTAAGCCAAGCCATTTTTTTGTTTTGTGATCGGGGTAGCCTTATTGTTTTTGGATTTCAATTTCTTGAGCTCCGTTTTCATGGTTTGATACGCTGGAAAATAATCCGTATCTAAAGCCTTTTGTACTTGTTCCTTATATTTATTGGTTTTCGTCTCACTTAATTGTAACGCATCGATTTCTTGAGATGCATTATTATAAATTTCATTTTGATCTTTATTTTTGATTGTCGTATTGATGGTTTCCATCACATCGTTATAGTCAAAACACAAAGTACCTTGTTGCGCTTGTTTTTTTGAAAACGCAATCGCATCATCGGTATAACGATCGGTATCCTTCAACAATTTGATGAAAGCTTTGACATCGTCTTCACTATACATATCAAAATTCGCAAAGTAATTGGCAAGAACACTTTGAATTCCATTGGAACTGGACCAAATATTAGGTAAATACCGATATTTTGCTTGCATCTGCTTTTTCGCTAAGGTATTGGAAGCGACATATTCATCATAAATTTCTTGTTGCGTTTGATTTAACGAACTTCGTTTGAATTTCTTTAATTTTTTGATGGTCGCATTTAATTCTTTTTTATCTTCTTTGGTGTAACTGATCGAACCTAAGGTAACCTTTACATCGGATGCCTGGATGCCATATTGTTCAGGATTGGATAGATAACTATGCATCGTTGTATAGTCATCTTCCATCGTTTCTTTAAAATCTTCTTGCAGGAAGGTATCAAAAGCGGCATTCGGTGAGCTGGCACTTTTGGCATAGACCGGTACGATGGAAGTCGCACACATGGCGGTTGCACAAAGAATAGATAGGATTTTTTTCATATTGCTTGCTCCTTGCATAAAAGGACGATTAAGATGCCGTTTCCCTTAATTCAACGATGGTTTGACCAATTCGATGATTTTTGACTTCACGAACAATGATTCGCATTTGGTCCGTATCCACTTCAAAATGCGAGCCATCTTCAGGAATATGACCATATTGCGATAAGATATATCCATTAAACGTTTCATCTTCTTCATCGTGCAGATCGATATGAAGGGCTTCTTCTACATCTTCAAGTTCAGCCCGACCATGGATACGCCATTGATATTGATCCAATCGCTGAATATCTTTGGTGTCTATTTCATCTTCTTCGTAAATTTCGCCAACCAAGCTCTCCATGATATCATGAAGCGTACAAATACCGGTCAGTCCCCCATATTCATCCAATACGATCGCAAAATAGTTCTTTCGCGCGGTCATTTCTTTGAATAAATGATCGATCTTGGTGCTTTCCGCCACAAAGAAAGGCTCATCGACCGCTGCTTTCAGGATCTCTTCTTTGGAAGCATTTGAACGCATGCGAAAATAATCACGAGTATCCAATAGACCAATGACATTATCTTCATCATCTTTATATACTGGATAAAAAGTATGACGGTGATCATGAATGATTTGATGCCATACTTCTATGTCCTGATCCAAATTCAGGGTGATGACTTCACTACGATGGGTACAGATCTCTTCAACAGCGACATCATCCATCTCAAAAATGTTTTCGATCATCGCAGTTTGGGCTTGGTCAATATGACCGGATTCGGATCCATCTTTGATCATTTCACGGATTTCTTCTTCGGAGATATCCTCCTCCTCAAAGAAGGTCGTGATTTGGGTGGGTAAGCTAAATAGATAAAAGATACCTTCAAACATCTGATAGATATGGATTGGCCATTTGGCGGGATGTTGGTGGATCCATCGTTTTGGCAATTGAATACAAATCAATGTAAAAACATAGATCAATACGATGGCAATCAACCATTGGTATTGATCAAAAAACTGGATGCCACATTGTACAAACCAGAAACCACAAAAAATATGTAGCCAACGCGTTGTGGCCAAGGTCTGATTGGTCTTGCGAACCTCATCTTCATCGATGCTCGATTGGGCAATAGATGCCAAGATCGCAAGGACCATGCATAAAATAATAATTCCTATACAATAGGGTCGACTCGGGAAATCGTCCATAGAATGGTTCTCACTCCTTTTTAGCTATGATAACGAATTTTACATAGGAATTCAAATGGACGGATTGGATTTGTGGTCTTGTAGCTGTTTCATCAAGAACGTTAAGATTCGTTTTCTGGTGACGATCCCAATAAAAATATTTCGATCGTCCACGATGGGAACAAAATTCTGGTCTAAGGATCGTTTAAACAATTCCGCTACCGGTGTTGTAATCGTGCAAGCCGGATTGAAATTCTTCCGAATTAATTTTTTGATGGGAATGCTCCGATCCTCGTGATTTAAACAATAATAAAGAAAATCTCCCTCACTTAATGTACCCACATAATTGCCCTCCTTATTAATGACAGGAAGGGCGGTAAAGTGATAACGTTCCAGAATTTCCAGTGCCTCTGAAACACTCATATCATTATATAAATAGAGCACATCTTCTTTATGTCTTAAAAAGAAAAAAACATTATCTAACATACTTCTTACCTCTTGTTTCATCCTAACAAATTTTTATTCCAGGAAAGTCAATGAATTATGTGAAAATATTTATTTGATTTATCAACAAATTTGTACTATAGTAAGGACCATTATCGAAAAAGGGGTGATCCAATTGACAAGATTATCAGAAATTCTTCAATCCAAATTGAATCAAAAAAATTGGGGATATCGTCAATTATCGGCAAGATCCAGACTCTCTGAGTTTTATATTGATAACCTAATGAACAATAAAGGCATCTTTATTCCTTATTATGTATCTCGTCAATTATATAGAGCATTTCCGGACGAAGATTGGCAAAAAATTTGTGAAGAAGAGATGCAAGCAAGGAACATTCATTAACCCAAAAAAGGAATTTGAAAATGAAACACATTATGGTAGAATATATCCGATATAGCGATATAGTTGATGTAGGATTGTTTTTGAATCCTTTTTTTTAAAAAGATAGGAGGTTTGATTCTATGAATCAATATTCATTGCTATCGATGAGTGACTTATCCAATGATGATATTTTTAGTATTCTTCATGATGCTAAACTTTTTGATAATTCTATGAAAGATTGGCAATTGCCAATGCATAACGCATTGGTTGCTAATCTTTTTTTTGAGAATTCGACACGAACCCATTTCTCCTTTGAAAGTGCCCAGCTTCAACTGGGATGTAAAGTCGCTGATTTTGATGCCAAAGCATCCAGCGTACAAAAAGGGGAAAGCTTATATGATACCGTAAAAACATTTGAAATGATTGGTTATCAATGTGTCGTGATTCGTCATCCCAAAGATGAATACTTTAAAGAATTAGAAGGACTACATATTCCCATTGTCAATGCTGGTGATGGAAAAGGCAATCATCCTAGCCAATGTCTATTAGATCTGTTAACTTTCTATAATGAATTTGGCACATTGAGCGGATTAAAAGTTGCCATTTGTGGGGATATCAGCCATTCACGCGTTGCTTCATCCGATAAAGAAGCATTAGAACGTTTAGGCTCTACCGTTGTCTTTGCCGGACCCAAGGAATGGGAACGTCCAGGTTATCCAACCATGGACTTTGATCAAGCCGTTGAATGGGCCGATGTCGTGATGATGTTACGCATTCAAAAAGAAAGAGGGGCCTCTTTGGCCAGCATGTCCAATGAAGAATATTTAAATCAATATGGACTCACCAAAGCACGCTATGGCCGTATGCAAAAACATGCCATTGTTTGTCATCCGGCTCCAGTCAATCGCGGCATTGAAATCGATACCGATTTGGTTGAGGCAGAAAAAAGTCGGATCTTTCTACAGATGCATAATGGAATGTTGGTTCGAAAGGCCATCATGAAACGAGCATTTGGATATGCACCATTTAAGGAGACGGTATGAAAGTTATAAAAAATGGAAATGTCCTAACTGAAAAGGGACTACAAAAAGTAGATATACAATTCGATGAAAAACAAATTCTTGCGATTGGTAAAAATCTCGAAGCGGATGAGATCATTGATGCCCATGGCTTGACGGTCTTGCCCGGATTGGTCGATGTGCATGTTCATCTTCGACAACCGGGAAGAGAACAAAAAGAAACCATCCATACCGGAACGATGGCCGCTGCTCATGGCGGATTTACCTCGATTTTTGCGATGCCCAATGTCATTCCCTTTCCGGATGATGTGCCAACGATGCAAGATTATCTGGCTCTGATCCAAAAAGAAGCGGTGGTTCGTACCTTTCCTTATGCGACGATCACCACTAAAGAAGCAGGTAAAGCAGTAGTGCCCATGCATGCACTAAAAACCTATACCCATTGGTTTAGTGATGATGGTGTAGGCATTGATGATGATGCGGTGATGAAAGAAGCCATGGAAACGGCTAAAAAAGAAGATGTGCTCATTGCGATGCATACCGAAGATATGGCCTATCGAAAACCAGGGGCTTGCGTACACGATAGTGCCATCAATCGCAAGCGAGGCTATATTGGGATTCCGAGTGCTTGTGAAGCAGAACCACTAAAACGAGATCTTGATCTTGCGGTTTCCATTGGCAATCGTTATCATGCTTGTCACATTTCTTGTATAGAAAGTGTACAATATCTACAAGAAGCAAAGGCGGCAGGTGGAGATATCAGTGCGGAAGTCACAGCCCATCATTTATTGTTGGAAGATAAAGATGTGCAAGGACCGATGTGGAAAATGAATCCGCCACTTCGCACGCATGCCGATCGCATGGCATTGATCGAAGGATTGGAAAAGGGCACATTGGATTTTATTGCGAATGATCATGCGCCCCATACGCTTGCCGAAAAAGATCAATCGATGGAAAAGGCACCTTTTGGCATCGTTTCATTGGAAACCAGTTTTCCATTGTTGTATAGCGAATTTGTTGTAAACGAAAAACGATGGACATTGGCGCAATTGGTCGATTGGATGGCAACCAAACCAGCGCAACGCTTTGGTATTCCGGCCGGTGAAATCAAAGTAGGCAAGTATCCCGATTTTGTCTTTGTAGATCTGGATGCGACCTATACGATCGATGCTTCTTCCTTTGTGTCAAAAGGAAAAAATACGCCATTTGATGGATGGCAAGTACAAGGAAAGATCTGTCAGACCATTGTTGGTGGCCAGACAGTATGGAAAGGATAAAATCTATGGAAAGACTATTGATTTTAGAAGATGGCAGTGTATATCACGGTATCGCTTTTGGATCGGACCACTTCCGTATGGGGGAACTGGTCTTTAATACCTCAATGACTGGCTATCAAGAAATTATTACGGATAACTCCTATTGCGGACAAATTGTCATGATGACCTATCCATTGATTGGAAATTATGGCTTTAATGGGGATGATAGTGAATCGATGATTCCTGCAACCTTTGGCTTTGTGATTCGCGATTATTGTGAAGTACCAAGTAATTGGCGCAGCCAAGAAACGTTAGATGACTACTTGAAGCGGACCGATATTCCCGGTATCTATGGCATTGATACCCGAGCCATCACATTGAAATTGCGCGAATATGGAACCATGAAAGCCATTCTTGCTGATCCAGATGTTGATGTGGAAGCGATGGTACAAGACTTGAAAAATGCCGATTATCTACATGATCAAGTCAAACGCGTGTCCACCACAAAGGTATTCCCTATTCCCAATCGAGGCAAGAAAGTTGTTTTGATGGATTTTGGTGCCAAATTAGGCATTGTTCGTGAATTAAGCAAGCGCGGCTGCGACTTGATCGTGGTACCATACGACACACCTGCGCAAACGATTTTAGGTTATCATCCCGATGGTGTCATGTTGTCCAATGGACCTGGGGATCCACAAGATGTAACGATTGCGATCGAAACGATCAAACAATTGATTGGCAAAACATGTATTTTCGGTATTTGTTTGGGTCATCAATTGATTAGTTTGGCGTGTGGCGCAAAGACCTATAAATTAAAATTTGGCCATCGAGGCGCCAATCATCCCGTTGTCAATCTGGCAACAGGAGCTGTTGAGATCACGAGCCAGAACCATGGATTTGCGGTCGATATCGATAGTCTGAAAAATACCGATCTTGTGATGACCCATCAAGCTTTGAATGATAAGTCCTGTGAAGGGGTGCGACATACCAAATATCCAATTTTCTCGGTCCAATATCATCCAGAAGCCAGTGCCGGTCCACAAGATAGCAACTATTTATTTGATGAGTTCATTGCCATGATGGATAAGGAGGAAGCCCATGCCTAAACGTACGGATATTCATAAAATTTTGGTGATTGGTTCAGGCCCTATCATCATTGGTCAGGCCGCTGAATTCGATTATTCCGGTTCGCAAGCATGTCAGTCTTTGCGAGAAGAAGGATATGAAGTGATCTTGATCAACTCCAATCCAGCCACGATCATGACCGATACGACCATTGCCGATCGTGTCTATATTGAACCATTGACCGTTGATTTTGCGAAACGTGTTATTTATAAGGAAAGGCCCGACGCGATCTTAGGAACCCTAGGTGGTCAAACCGGATTGAACTTGGTCGTTGAACTGCATGAAGACGGGATCCTGGATGAATTTGGTGTGGAAATTTTAGGTACGCATCTAGAAGCCATCAACCATGCCGAAGATCGTGAGTTGTTCCGTGCTTTGATGAACGAATTGGGTGAACCCGTTCCTGAATCACGAATCGTTCATACCATTGAAGAAGCCGTTGAATTTGCGAATACCGAAGGCTATCCTTTGGTCGTTCGTCCGGCCTATACGTTAGGCGGTACCGGTGGCGGATTTGCCCACGATGAAGAAGAACTTCGCCATATCACGGATGCCGGATTGAAAATGAGTCCGGTCACACAATGCTTGATCGAACAAAGTATTGCCGGTTATAAAGAAATCGAATATGAAGTCATGCGCGATGTCAAAGACAATGCCATCGTTGTATGTAATATGGAAAACGTCGATCCAGTGGGTATCCATACCGGAGACTCCATTGTCGTGGCACCGGTTCAGACCTTGACTGATCGAGAAAACCAAATGTTACGAAATACTTCTTTACGGATCATTCGGGCATTAGGAATTTGTGGTGGATGCAATGTGCAATTGGCACTGGATCCACACAGCTTTAAATATTATGTCATTGAAGTCAATCCACGTGTATCAAGAAGTTCGGCTTTGGCTTCCAAAGCCACGGGATATCCAATTGCGAAGATCAGTGCAAAATTGGCTGTTGGCTTAGGCTTGGATGAGATCATCAACCCCATCACCAAGACCAGCTATGCTTGTTTTGAACCGGCTTTGGACTATATTGTGACCAAATTCCCACGTTTGCCATTTGATAAATTCCCAAATGCGGATCGCCAATTGGGTACACAAATGAAAGCCACTGGGGAAGTCATGGCCATTGGTCGTACCTTTGAAGAAAGCTTCTTAAAAGCCGTTCGTTCTCTGGAAATGAAAGTGGATCATTTGGAAAAAGCCGAATTGAAAGAAATGGACAAAGAAGAATTGTTCAATAAGATCAAAGCCCGTGATGATGAACGCATCTTTGCGGTCATGGAATGGTTGCGCAAAGGCTATGACATGGAAACGGTCATGCATGTTACGAATATTGACTTATTCTACTTGGCTCATCTGCAACGAATCCTAAAATTAGAGAAACAAATGGCCAAACATGTCAAAGATGTAAATACATTGCGTACTTTGAAACAAAATGGTTTCAGTGATTCCTATATTGCTCGTAACTGGAATATGTCGGAGATGGAAGTCTATAACTTGCGTAAAGAAAACAACATCATGCCGGTTTATAAAATGGTCGATACTTGTGCTGGTGAATTTACCAGTGAAACACCATATTTCTATTCCACATATGAACAAGAAAATGAATCCATTCGCAGCGACAATAAAAAGATCATTGTTTTAGGTTCAGGTCCGATTCGAATTGGCCAAGGAGTGGAATTTGATTATGCGACAGTACACTGTGTAGAAACCTTGCGTGAATGTGGCTATGAAGCCATCGTCATCAATAATAACCCCGAAACAGTTTCGACCGATTTCAGTATCAGTGATAAATTGTATTTTGAACCATTGACCACAGAAGATGTCATGCATGTCATTGAAGTGGAACAACCATTGGGCGTCATCGTTCAATTTGGTGGTCAAACCGCCATCAATATTGCCGATAGTTTAGCGCAGCATGGCGTAAAGATCTTAGGTACGTCTTTAGAAAATATCAATCGTGCCGAAGATCGTCATGAATTTGAAGAAATGTTGGAAAAACTAGACATTCCACAACCAGAAGGACAAACCGCTACCACGGTTGAGGAAGCCTTGGTCATCGCCAATAAAATTGGTTATCCTGTCTTGGTTCGTCCAAGTTATGTCTTAGGTGGACGAGCTATGGAAATTGTTCATGATGATGATGAATTACGTGTATATATGGCGACTGCCGTGAAGGAAATCAGTCATGATGCACCTATTCTAGTGGACAAATATGTCTTAGGAAAAGAATTGGAAATCGATGCGATTGCCGATGGTGAAAATGTGTATATTCCTGGAGTCATGGAACACATTGAACGTGCCGGTATTCATAGTGGAGATAGTATTTCTGTCTATCCAACCCAAATTGTGAATCAACAAGTCAAAGACACGATCATTGATTATGGTACCCGAATTGGCAAAGGTTTCCATTTTGTCGGTTTATACAATATCCAATTTATTGTCGATAAAAGTAATAAAGTCTATGTATTGGAAGTCAATCCACGATCCAGTCGTACGGTACCTTTCTTAAGCAAGATCACCGGTGTACCAATGGCCAATATGGCAACACGTGCTGTTTTGGGTCAATCCATCGTTGATCAAGGCTATACACCAGGCTATAAACCAGAAGATAAGAACCGTGTATTTGTCAAAGCACCGGTATTCTCATTTGCGAAATTACGGAGTGTCGATACGGTTTTAGGACCAGAAATGAAATCAACGGGTGAAGCTTTGGGTGGCGATGTGAATTTAGAAAAAGCATTGTATAAAGCGTTGATTGCCAGTGGTGTCAAAGTTCCAAGCCATGGTTCGGTATTATTGACGATTGCGGATGAAGATAAAGATGCTGCCTTGGATGTAGCGAAACGTTTCTCCAATATTGGTTATGGCTTATATGCGACGGCTGGAACTGCGAAGTTCTTATCGGATCATGGCTTATTTGTTCATGTCGTTGCGAAAGTCAGTGAAGACTCCGATACAGAAAATGTATTGGATGTCATCAGTAAAGGACATGTCAACTTTGTGATTAATACGATTTCGACCAAAGAACGTTCCAGTTCAAGTGATGGGTTCTTGATTCGTCGTGTTTCGGCTGAAAATAATATTTCGTGTATGACAAGTCTGGATACGGCCTATGCCCTATTGGGGGTACTTGAGTCGCGCTCTTTCTCTTTGATCAGCATGAATGAAATGGAGAACTAAGATGATTCAAGAAGCACGCATTCGCTCCAATCAAAAACTCTGTACGGATACTTTCCGTATGGAGTTGATTTGTGATAGTAGTGAAGTACAACCTGGACAATTTGTGCAAGTCCAAGTACCTGAATTCTTTTTGCGTCGTCCCATTTCAATTTGTGAAAAAACAGATGATGGCATTGTTCTAATTTATAAAGTAGTGGGTCAAGGAACGAAGAAATTGTCCGAAATGCAGGATCAAACCATCAATATCTTTGGTCCATTAGGAACGGGGTTTCCCATCGAACAAAAAGACCATGTGGTTTTGATTGGGGGAGGTGTTGGTGTTCCTCCATTGTATGAAACGGCCAAACAATATCGCAAACAAGGAACAAAGGTCGATGTGGTCTTAGGCTTTAATACCGAGGAACAAGCTTTCTATATCAATGAATTTCAAACGTTAGGTTGTTCGGTATCCGTTGCGACCATGGATGGTTCACTCGGAACCAAAGGCACGGTCATCGATGCCATTCAAGCCCATTCGATTGATGTGGATTTCTTAGAAGCTTGTGGTCCCTTACCCATGTTGAAGGCACTACAAAATACGTATGATCAAGGCTATCTATCCCTAGAAGCACGGATGGCCTGTGGTATGGGAGCTTGTATGGGATGTGTCGTAAAAGATCAAGAAGGCCATGCCTTACGGGTTTGTAAGGATGGCCCGGTGTTCCCGTTAGGAAAGGTGGTTTTATAAGATGGATATTTCTGTAGAATTACCTGGCTTGCATTTAAAAAATCCCATCATTCCTGCTTCGGGTTGTTTCGGGTTTGGGAAAGAATTTGCCGAATTGTATGATTTAAGCTTGTTGGGGGGCATTGCCATCAAATCAGCTACGCCCAAAGAACGATTTGGGAATCCAACCCCACGCATTGCCGAAACGCCTATGGGCATGTTGAATGCGATTGGTCTCCAAAATAAAGGCGTTCAATCCATTATCGATAATGAATTACCCTTTTTAGCTCCATACGATACCGAGATCATTGCCAACGTAGCCGGTGCTACCGAAGAAGATTATGTCGAAGTGGTGCAGGCATTGAATGACCAAGACGTTGTGAAAGCGTATGAATTAAACATTTCTTGTCCCAATGTCAAACATGGTGGTATGGGTTTGGGTACCCAGCCGGAATTGGCTGCGCATGTAACGCAGATGGTCAAGGCCGTAGCCCAAAAACCTGTCTATGTGAAATTATCACCCAATGTGACAGATATCGTGGCCATTGCCAAGGCAGTGGAGCAAGCGGGTGCCGATGGATTGGTCTTGATCAATACGTTAATGGGTATGCGCATTGATTTGAAAACAGGTAAACCACTGTTAGCGAATAAGACGGGTGGTCTTTCTGGACCTGCCATTAAGCCTGTAGCGATTCGTATGGTCTATCAAGTCGCTTCTGCCGTGCAGATTCCCATCATTGGTGTGGGTGGTATTACGTGTGCGGAAGATGTCTTAGAATTTTTGAATGCGGGAGCTAGTGCGGTCGAAGTTGGTGCACAAAATTTTGTGGATCCGTATTGTTGCCCGAAAATCATTGAAGATCTACCAAAGGTGTTAGAAAAGTATGGCTATGATTCAATCACACAAGCCATTGGAAGGAGTTTAGATGAGTAAAACCATTGTTGCGTTGGATTTTTCCAGTAAACAAGAAGTTGTTGATTTTTTATCCCAGTTTGATGAACCCGTATATGTCAAAGTCGGTATGGAATTGACCTATGCGTGTGGTCTTGAAATTATTAAGACCATCAAAGAAATGGGACATCATATTTTCTTGGATCTAAAGTTACATGATATTCCCAATACCGTAAAGGGAGGAATGAAAAACTTAGCTGCCTTAGGCGTGGATATTGTCAATGTGCATGCAGCGGGTGGTATTCCGATGATGAAAGCGGCCATCGAAGGTTTGGAAGAAGGTGCCATCGATGGTAAGCGTCCATTGTGTATTGCGGTCACCATCTTAACATCTATTTCGCAAGAGATCATGAATGATCAAATTGGCATTGAAGGCGAAGTCATCGATACGGTCAAACGCTATGCCCAAAATGCGAAAGCAGCCGGTTTAGATGGTGTGGTTTGTTCGGTGTATGAAGCCAAAGCCATTCATGAAGTATGTGGCGATGATTTCTTGACCGTTACGCCAGGTATTCGTTTAGCTACAGATGCAAAGGGCGATCAAGCTCGTGTGGCGACACCAGATTTTGCTCGCGAACAAGGATGTGACTATATCGTGGTGGGTCGATCCATCACCAAGAGTGAGAATCCTGTCAAAACGTATCATTTGATCGAAGATACGATGCAAAAGTAATAAGGATACGATCCTAGCGGATCGTATTTTTTTATGGGCTTTCATCGATTAGGGGGAAAGCAATAGTTTTTTAAACAGTTAAAAGGTATAATAAAGGAGACTTAAGTAAAAATCTTTTTTAGGAAGGATTGAACAAATGAGAGGGAGATTTAAATCAAACAAGTGGAAAGGGGCAGGCATAACGGTACTGATCATTGTGATCATTCTCGCTGTTTCGGTTGTTTCTTTTCAAATTTATCATTTTATTCAACTGAATCGTATGAGCCAGTATACCGATGTCAATGTCGATGGAACGGTTTCTGTGCATGTGAAAGATGATTCACAAAAAGTTTTGGATGCGTATCAAAAAGCCAGTCCAGCCAGTGTGATTTCGAGTGACGATACAGCACAAGATACAAATGTTTCCATCGTTTTTTCTGGATTGAATGAAGATGTGAGTATTAACGAAGAAGTGCTTCGTTTGCTGCAAGAAAATGGCATGCAAGCCACCTTTGCGATTCCGGCAGTCAATGTTCGTGAAAATCAAGGCATGATCAAGAAAATCCTTCAAAGTGGAAATCGAATCATTAGTGGTGGCTTGAATGGAAAAGAAAAGGAAGCCAAAGATATCACGGCCTTATGTGATGATCTTTCGAAGTCAAAAAAAATTTTTGATGAAGAAACAAAAGGGTCCCATTCCATATTGTATAGTCCGGGATTGGATGCTTCTTTGATGCATTTGAAAGCTTCGAAACAAGCGGGCTATGATCAGATGGTGCTTGCGGATGATAACGATTTAATTGATGCGGACACCTTTTTGTCCGAAACCGATGTGGATCAATATGTGGATGGATTACAAGGCAAACGTATTCTGGTGATCTATTTAGATGGAAATAAGGATCCGGTCCATCAAGAACCGACCATTGTTTCCGCCAAACCAGAATTGGATAAACAACCCGATTTAGATGACAATGCGCAAACCAAAGAAGAAAAACCAAGTATTGCGGATATCACGAAGTGGTTGCTGGAAACGGTCCATCAAAAGAATATCCAATCGATTGCTTTATCGGACTGCCAAAAACAACCGGCTTCTACCTATATTGAAAAAAATTTAGACGATCGTTCAAAAAAGGCGCAAGTGTATCGTAGTGTTTTGACCAACAAGAAAGATGTTGGATTATGTATTCGCCATCTCAAAAATGAAGCGCAATATGAAAAAGTAAGATCGGTATTAAAACAATATGATGTGTCGGCTTCCTTTTTTGTGAGCGATGATGTGGATAAAAAATTAGCCAAACGGATCCTTAAAGATGGATATACATTAGAAAATGCGGGAAAAGCTTATGCCGATGCAACCAAGACCTATCAAGAAATGGAAAAGGTACGGAGACATCTACAAGATTTGGATACCGATAGTCTTGCCTATCTGGTTTCGGATGAAGCTTCGATCGATGCCATCCGTAGAGTTTGTTTTGTGGATGGACAGATTCCGATTCTTCCGCAAGATCCAAAGAAACTTTCAAAAGGTTCTTTCTATGGATATGATGCATCGGATTTGAAATCGATCGAGCAACTTCTTGAAAAAGCACAACAGAAAGAATATAAGATCTCCGATATACCAACACTTCTTGATCAAAATGGAACGATTCCTGCATTCACAAACACCCAAATCCAAAAACAAAAAAAGGAAAATAAGGGCATAAAAGCCACTTATATGCAGAATGTATCCACGACCGAGCCAGCCTTGGCTTTGACGTTTGGCAATATTGGCAATGAAGCTGTGGATCTAGATGTTGCGAATGTTTTAAAGCACAAAGGAGCGGTAGGTACCTTCTTTGTGAATTTCAATGAAATGCGAGAGTACACCGATACGATTGAAACTTTGATCGATCAAGGTCAAGAAATTGGCATTTCGTGGCCAAGTGATGGCTCGTATGCGAATACTTACGATGGCATGGCTACGTATATCCATGATTGTCTGGCATACATGGAATGGCGGTATAACTACCAACCTAGGTTGGTGATGCTTTCAAAAGAACCGACAAATAAAGAAATGCTGGAAGCTGTTCATGCAGCCGGATTGCGTGCTGTGGGTGCCTCAAAAAGTTTGATCCAAAACAATACCCAACAGACCACAGAGGATCAAATTCCTGAAGTGTTGGCTCAATTATCGAATGTTCGTTTTACACGTGGTGGCTTAGAATATTTTAATCTTGGTTATTATGAAGCGGATGCCATGAAAAAAGTGGGTGAGAAAACCTTGATGGGAGAAGTGGTTTCGGACGTGATTGGGCAGTTTGTGGATTCTATTGCGTTTGAAAATGCCCAAACCAATCAAATCGAAGAGGAAAGTCGATATCGTTTGAAAACGGTGAGTGCCTTGTTGGATTCGGATCAAGTGTATACCGTATCCAAGAAGAAACAAAAGGCTGTGACTTTGAAGAAAAATGTGCTGACTTCAATGGACAGTTCAGAAAAACAATTTGCGTATATGAAGGATCATTATCTGGGTAGTAATTTCATCATTAATCAAAAAAAGATGCCGGGATTTACCGATGAAGAAATCCAACAAATGAATAAAACCGGAAAGCTAACCCATGAAAAAGTAATATTTTTGACTTTTGACGATTGGGGATCCGATGAATCGGTCAATAAGATCTTATATGTATTAAAGAAATATCATGTCAAAGCAACTTTCTTTGTATTGACGGAGCATGTTGATGAAAACCCAAATCTTTTACGGGCAATTGCCGAAGATGGTCATGAAATTGGTTGTCATTCGAATTCGCATATAGCGCTTGCGAATGCCAATGAAGATCATTCTCAATATGCTTCACTCACCAAAAAAGAACAAAAAGCGATGCGTAAGGATTTAGTGACTTCCTACAACAAGTTAAATCAATATGTAGGCGATGTTCGTGTGGATGGGAAAAAAGCCCTTTCTTTGGACTTCCGTCCACCGACACTGGAAATTAGTAAGGAAGGACTCTATCAGGTGTTTGATGTTGGCTTCCAATATTCGATTTCCGGTGATGTGACGACCAATGATTATGAAATTACCGATTTAAATAAATATATTCATGATATGACGAATGGCTCACCTTCTTCAAAAGAGGATTATCAAGTGGGAAATGGTAGTGTCATTGTCATGCATATGACGGAAGATGCGAAATATACGGCACAGATGTTAGATGTGATGATTCCTCGTTGGCAAGCCCAGGGATATCGTTTTGCGCGAGTGGATGCGTACACGCGTCAATATCAGCCATAAGGGGGAATGAGTTTGAAAGAAACGAGCCAAAAGGATGTCCTTTTAAAAATCAAAAAAGATCGAAGATTATTATCTCATGTACCCGATCCGACAGGTCAGAGGCAGGTATCCGATCGACGTGGACAGGATGAACAGGGAAACAAGGATCTAGATGCGATCATTCGTCAACATAAGAAAGGCATTCGCTATATCACAAACTTTTCGGTTTCGATCATACAGGAAAAAACCGTTTTGAAAGCTTTATGTATGGACATCTCTGATACGGGGCTTCTTCTGCAATTGGAGGATGAAAAAGAGTATGAAGCAATCAAAGGACAATCGCATGTCAAATTAAAATTTCAGATTCCGCCCGGTGTCATGCCGGAAGGACGCGAATCCAGATATAAGTTATCAGCTTCGGTTGTACGATCTGTGGATGAAACGCGACAAATTGGCCTTCAATTTTTGGAAGATCTGGGTACCTATGACAGACGACGAAAGGATCGGTATCTGATGTTTGGAGCCGCTTTGAGTCTGGCGTTTGTGAGTTTTTGCGTGGTCTTGATGCGCATGGAATCTTTTATTTATTTTCGCTATCATACCCTGCTTTATGCCTATTCCATCATTGCTGCGACCTTTTTGTTGACGCGTTATTTATTTGGGATGTTTTACAAGCCCGTTCCCATTGATCCCACGTATACGCCATCGGTTACGATCGTTATTCCTTGTTTCAATGAAGAAGAATGGATCCAGATAACCATTCTATCTTGTATTGATCAAAATTATCCTGTCGATAAACTGAAAGTAATCGTTGTGGATGATTGTTCAACGGATCGATCGGTTGAAAAAATCAAAGAAATCATTGATTATCTTAAGGAAAAAGAAGGAAAACGATATCAATTGGAAGATCGTTTATCTTATTTTGTTCAACCACAAAATGCTGGAAAACGAGCGGCTCTAAGTCGTGGAGTGGAGAATACCGATACGGATTTGGTGATGTTTGTGGATAGTGATTCTTTTTTAGATCCCTATGCGGTTCGAAATATCGTGCAACCCTTTCGTGAACCGAAGATGGGTGGTTGTGCCGGAAGATGTGATGTGGCCAATACGTATACAAATTCATTGACCAAAATGCAGTCCGTTCGGTATTATACGGCCTTTCGTATCATGAAAGCAGCCGAAGCGCTTTTTGATACCGTTACATGTTTGAGTGGTCCTTTATCGTGTTACCGTCGTGACATTGTGATGGAATACAAAGACAATTGGGTCAATCAAACTTTTCTTGGTCATAAAGCCACGTTTGGTGATGATCGATCTATGACCAATTTTGTATTGAGTCATCATCAATGTTCCTATCAAGATACTGCGGTTTGTTCCACGATCGTTCCGAAAGAACATAAAGTCTTTTTGAAGCAACAAATGCGATGGAAACGCTCTTGGCTTCGAGAATCTTTAATGGCGGGTAAGTTTATGTGGCGGAAAGAACCTTTTGCGATGATCAATTTTTATATTGGCTTGATCGTACCTATGTTGGCACCAATCGTGGTTGTTTATAATTTCTTTTATGTGCCGCTTACACAACATGTATTTCCAACAACCTTCCTTATTGGTTTATTGTTGATGGCCATGATGATGTCCTTTTCGCAATTGCTTTTACGCAAGAGCACCACATGGTTGTTTGGCTTTTGGTTCTGTCTCTATTACGAACTTGTATTATTGTGGCAAATGCCTATTGCTTGGTTCACGTTCTGGAAATCCACTTGGGGTACAAGGATGACGCCGAGTGATGTCCAAGCCGAAGAAAAGAAACGAGCGAAAAAAGAAATGAAGCGGAAGAAGGCAGAAAATGAAACGTAATCGGAAAACCAAGGATAAGACAAGGAAGTTTCTGTTTTATCCTGTGAAGACCCATAAAGATAAAGTAAAAGTTATACGAACGTGCTTGGAATTTCTGGTGATCATTTTCACTGTATGTATGGTTTGTAGAAGCTTGATCGTATATCAAACCTATGAACCGTATGATCGATCGGATCCCCAGATCGTTTCGGGAAAAGATCATGGTTTTATTGCGCTTTCTTATTTTGGTGTGGCCAGAAGTGGAACCGATTCATTGATTGCGCTTTCCCGACTGGAAGAAGAATTGACAACCCTAAAAAAGCTGGGCTATGTCACTGTTACGCAAGAAGATATTGAAGCGTACTACAGGCAGGGAAAACCATTGCCAGATAAGGCTTTGTTCCTTTTCTTTGAAGATGGTCGTTCCGATACGATGTTGTTTACCGAAAAACTATTGGAAAAGTTAAACTATAAGGCTTCGATCCTTACGTATGCCGAAAAGTTTGGAAACGATGATGGCAAATTTGTTTCACCCGAACAGCTGAAAGAACTGGAACGACAAGGGTATTGGGAATTGGGAACCAATGGCTATCGTTTATCGTATATCAATACCTATGATCGTTATCATCGTTTCCTTGGTGAATTGGAATCACGCGAATTTGTGGAAATCAATCAATATATTGATCGCGACTACAATCATTATTTGATGGATTATATTCGGGATAAAGATTTTATGCCGACAGAAAGTACCCAAGAGATGGCCAAAAGGATCACCAAAGATTATGATTTGATGGAAAGCATTTACACAAAGAAGATTGGCTATGTGCCGAAGCTCTATTGTTTGATGCATTCGAATACAGGACGTTATGGAAATAATGAGAGTGTTTCCGAAGTGAACAGTGAAAATTTGGAAGGTTTATTTACGATGAATGTGAATCGGGAAGGCTATTCCTTAAATAATAAAAAATCTTCGATTTATGATCTGACGCGTTTGGAACCGCAACCTTGGTGGTACACCAATCATTTGTTGATGCGGATCAAAGATGATTTGCCAAAAGCAGATAAGAAAAATATTCAGTTTGTGCATGGTGATAAAAAAGGCTATTCCAAATGGAGTATCAAAAAGGGGGCTGCCGAGTTTAAAGGCAATCTCATTGCCCTTACTTCGGAATCCGAATCCACTGGACGTATGACATTGAAGAACACCAAAGCCAAGGATGTGAAAGTATCTTGTCGATTATTGGGAAATAAGATTGGTCGTCAAACCATTTATTTGCGGACTGCGGGAAATCTGGATCAGTATATTTCTGTTTCCTTAGAAAATAATATTCTTTATGTTCGTCAAAAAAATGCCGATGGGCAAGATGTATTGCTTAGACAAGATATGTACAAACTGCATGATAAGAATCCCATTTCGATTCCGGAAGATGATCAAGATGCCTATGTGGCTGAATTGAAAGTGCGTGGTAAGTTTTCGAAAAATAATACGATTGCCGGTTTATATGATTTGAAGGCATTCCGGGCTTCCCGAAAAAAAGTGGAAAGTGTTGCGGATGGTGCCGATGAATACATTCCGGAAATTCAGATCAGTGATCCAGGGGATGTGAAAATTGAAATGACGCTACAAGGCAATCGATTGACATTGAAAGCCGATGGGATCGTCTTAGCCCATGATCGTAAGATGGCGGTTCAAGGATCGGGTGGCATTGCGTTAGAAAGTGCTTTTGGTGGCTTTATGAAAAGTCAAAGAAATATTGCGGATGATGTGTATGATGCGGCTTTTCAGGATCTTTCCATTCAGACACCGGATCATATGTTGATTTATGACTATACCTATCATGGATTCTCTTTCGTTGCGCATACGATCCGTGTGGTGTGGGATCAGGTCGTGAATTGGTTTATTGATCATTTTTGATGGGGAATCTATGAAAAGAATGAATAGAAAAGGGATCCTGAAGCTTTTGATCATCGTATGTCTATTTCTTAGTGGATGTAGCCGTGGACAAGGTACAACCCAAACACATCACTATGATCTGGATGTATCCAAACAAATCCAAGTCTTAAAAAAATCCAATCGAAACCTGTATGTATGGTCGGTTTATTGGGATTGTACTGGGGATGTACGAACCATCCATCGAAATCGAAAAAAAATCAATGGTATTGGTGTATTCAGTGCCTATTATCCTGATGGCAAAACATTGTCTTTGCCGGAAAAATCAAATGATCTGATCCAGCATTTGGCTTCGATTGAGGATGCACCAACCATTCCAAGGTATCTTTGTGTGGTGAATGATACCGATAGTGAAAATAAAAGTGTGGATCTTTTGAAGAAAATCATGAATGAGCCCGAAAAGAATGCGCAGGCAATCGTGGATATGGCGATACAAAATCAATGTATGGGTATTGAAATTGATTTTGAAAAAATTCGCAATGATATCGATCTATGGAATCAGTTTATCAACTTTGAAAAGGATTTGATGGCTCTATGTTCAAAAAATCATTTGGCCTTGCGCATTGTATTGGAATCTTCCACGCCTGTGGATCAGATGGATCTGCCTTCTGGACCTGAATATGTCGTGATGTGTTATAACCTCTATGGCATGGGGACCAAGCCAGGTCCGAAAGCGGATGCAGATTTTCTAAAAGATATGGTCATGAAATTTGATTCGCTTGATCATGTGTCGTATGCCCTGGCGAATGGTGGTTATGATTTTGATGGCTCGAAAAAAGCCGAGGCCATGACATCGTCTCAGATCCAGGCATTGATCATCGAAAAAAAGGCCAAACCAAAAAGAGATCCTTCCAGTCAAGCGTTGTCTTTCACTTATGGTTCTCATACGGTTTGGTTTGCGGATGAAAAAACGATGGCTTTCTGGGCAAAAACATTGGATACAGCAGCCGGTAGGACGGTTGATATCAGTTTGTGGAGATTGTTTCGTAATGAATGAAGAAGGAATGAAGATGAATGTATATGATCAATTACTTTCGGGTCAAGAAAAATTAGCTCTTGTGGGCTTGGGCTATGTGGGTATGCCCATGGCAGTGGCGTTTGCCCAAAAAGGAATCCAAGTCATTGGCTTTGATTTGAATGAAGAAAAAATAAAAATGTATCAAAAAGGAATCGATCCAACCAAAGAAATTGGGGATGATGTCATTTCTCATACAACGATATCGTTTAGTGCCAATGAACATTGTCTTCAAGAAGCCAAGTTTCTGATTGTTGCGGTGCCAACCCCCGTCAATTTGGATCATACCCCCGATTTGAGTCCGGTGATCCGTGCGAGTGAAATGGTGGGCCGAAATTTAACGAAGGGCAGTATCGTTGTGTTTGAATCCACGGTATATCCAGGTGTTACCGAAGATGTGTGTATTCCGGCATTGGAAAAGGCGTCTGGCTTAACATGTGGAATAGATTTTAAAGTGGGATATTCGCCAGAACGGATCAATCCAGGAGATTCGATCCATCGGTTGGAGAATATTCAAAAAATCGTTTCTGCCATCGATAAAGAGGCTTTAGAAATCATCCAGAATGTGTATGATTTAGTCATTCAAGCGGGTACGTATCCGGTATCGAATCTGAAAACGGCTGAGGCCATCAAGGTTGTTGAAAACAGTCAACGAGATATCAATATTGCGTTTATGAATGAATTGGCCATGGTCTTTGATCGAATGGATATTGATACCCAAGAAGTCATAGATGGTATGAACACAAAATGGAATGCGCTTGGTTTTAAACCGGGTTTAGTTGGGGGACATTGTATTGGTGTCGATCCGTATTATTTTATTTATGAAGCAGAAAGGCTAGGGTATCACAGTCAGATCATTCTTTCGGGTCGAAAAGTCAATGATGATATGGGAAAATTTATTGCGGATTCGACCATTAAACAAACGATTTTGGCGAAAAAGGCAGTCATATCTTCCCGTTTTGTGATTCTTGGGATGACATTTAAAGAAAATTGTCCAGATATTCGGAATAGTAAGGTCTATGATATTATTTGTGAATTGAATGCATATGGTGTGCATCCACGGGTAGTGGATCCATGGGCATCATCCAAAGAGGCAGAAAGAGAATATCATATACAGCTTACAGATATGGATCAGATCCATGATGCAGATGTCATCATTATTGCGGTAGCGCATTCGCAATTTATGGATATGGGCATTAAAGGAATTGATCGGCTTTATAAAAAAGAATTAAGCAATGATAAAAAAGTGTTGATTGATGTCAAAAGTATTTTTGATCGAGATAAAATTCGTTCGCTTGGGTATCATTATTGGCGTTTGTGATGGAAACGTTGGGTTTGAATCGTTCGAAAAGAAACTGGAATTTTTTGATCAATCCATGGATAATGGAAGAATGATGAAGGAGGAATACTATGCCTTGTACAACCGTATTAGTGGGTAAGAAAGCTTCCTATGATGGATCTTGTATGATTGCACGAAATGATGATTCACCATCGGGACAATTTACCCCAAAGAAATTTGTGGTTGTTCATCCCGAAGAACAACCGAAACAATATTGTTCGGTTTTATCGCATGTCGAAATTGAATTGCCGGATGAGCCAATGCGTTATACATCGATGCCCAATGCGATTGAAAGTGAAGGCGTATGGGCAGCCAGTGGTGTCAATGAAGCCAATGTAGCCATGACGGCAACGGAAACGATTACGTCCAATCCTCGTGTATTAGGAGCAGATCCATTGGTTGAAAATGGTATTGGTGAAGAGGATATGGTGACATTGGTCTTGCCATATATTCATTCGGCCAAAGAAGGAGTACTACGTTTGGGTTCCTTATTGGAAACGTATGGAACTTACGAAATGAATGGGATTGCCTTTTGTGATGTCAATGAGATCTGGTGGTTAGAAACCATTGGGGGTCATCATTGGATGGCACGAAAAGTACCCGATGATGTCTATGTGGTCATGCCCAATCAATTAGGCATTGATCGTTTTGATTTTGAAGATGAAGAAAATTATATATGTTCATTCGATCTAAAGAAATTTGTACAAACGAATCATTTGAATCTATCTTCGTATGGTGCCTTTGATCCTCGGGCGGCGTTTGGTTCCCATGAGGATAGTGATCATATTTACAATACGCCAAGAGCTTGGGATATTTTACGAACCTTGAATCCGCATACAAAGTTTGAACCCGAAGCGGATGATCTACCATGGTGCATGGTTCCAGAAAAGAAAATAACGGTAGAGGATGTCAAATATGTTTTAAGTTTGCATTATCAAGGCACACCATATGATCCGTATGGAAAAGAAGCCCAAGCAGGTAAGTATCGTTCGATTGGTATCAATCGCAATGATTTTTTAACGATTACCCAGATGAAACCAAACTGTGAAACGATTGAATGGGTTGCTTTTGCTTCCAATGTCTTCAATGCATTGGTGCCATTCTATGCGAATATTGAAACGACACCAGAATACATGGCCAATACCACAAAAGATGTTTCGAGTGATAATTTTTACTGGTCCAGTCGTTTATTAGCCGCTATGGCCGATGCTTCCTATCGCCAATCAATTTTTGAAATTGAACGCTATCAAAACAAAGTCGCTGCTAAAGCGCATCAAATGATTCATACCTATAATGGTCTATTGGAACATGAAACCGATGAGGGCAAAAAGTTACAATTGCGTCATCAAGCCAATGAAGAAATGGCACAATGGCTACAAGATCAAACAACCGAAGTATTGAATCAAGTCCTTTATATCCTAAGTAATCAAATGAAGAATGCATTCAGTCGTTCGGATGCATGATATAATAGCGAAAAAGGAGTACAAATATGAACGAATATAAACAAGAATTTATTGAATTTATGTTGGCATCCGATGTCTTAAAATTTGGAGATTTCACCTTAAAATCCGGTCGAAAAAGTCCTTTCTTTATGAATGCAGGGGCTTATGTCACAGGAGAACAATTAAAGAAATTAGGCGAATTTTATGCCAAAGCTATCGTGGATACATATGGTCTCGATTTTGATGTATTATTTGGGCCTGCATACAAAGGGATTCCATTAGCCGTTGTGACAGCGATTGCGTTACATACCTTATATGGCAAAGAAGTTCGCTATTGTTCGGATCGTAAAGAAGCAAAAGATCATGGTGCAGATAAAGGCAAATTCTTGGGTACAAAATTGAAAGATGGCGATCGTGTCGTAATGATCGAAGATGTCACAACTTCGGGTAAATCGATGGAAGAAACGGTGCCAAAAGTAAGAGGGGCTGCTAATGTCGATATTGTTGGTTTGATGGTTTCTTTGAATCGAAATGAGAAGGGAAAAGGCAACAAGACCGCATTAAAAGAAATTAGTGAGTTGTATGGTTTCCCAACAGCAGCCATTGTCTCGATGCCAGAAGTTATTGAATATTTAGGGGATCGTTTGGATGATGATCTAAAAGCACGCATTGATGCATACTATCAAGAATATGGTGCAACAGAAGACTAGTTCTTCTGTTTTTTTTATACCGCAAAATCCGGATGATCTTCATACATTTTCTGGATCATTTGGACAAAATTATGAATAATGGCTCGATGATCTGAAGCATGGGTACATAATACACAAGGTATGGTTTCTTCACAATCAAAGGGAATCCACGCAAATTCATTGGTATGATCATTTAAAAAACCAGGAGAAAGCACAAGGGCTCGATTGGCTGCGACATTGGTCAAAGAAGTATCATGATCATCACTATTGAAATAATCAATCGGTTGGGTTTCGATCATGCGTTGTTGGACTTGACGCAAAGGAATAGGGGAAGGACCGCCTACCATCAAGGTTCGACCTGCTAGATCTTCGGGTTCAATACGTGATTTTTGCGCTAACGGATCATCATGACGAGCCACTAAATAGATTTTAGAGTCATACAGTGGATGAACTTGAATATTAGGAATATGACGAATCTCATCATGGATCGCAAAGAGTACATCTTGTTCGCCTTGTAAAAAAGAATCCAATATATGATTTGGATCAAAAGAAGGCGTAACCAAAATACCCGAATCTCCCTTTGAAATTTCTTGGATCACTTGGGGCAAGAAATAGAGTGCCGAACGAACGGGTAAGGCAATTTGAATATTTTCACGATACTTGGTTGAAAAGTTTTGCCCTTGTTCAATGGCTTTTCTTAATTCAGCCCGAATACTACGAAGACTCGCCACAAATTGTTGGCCGGCCGGCGTGATATTCGTTCCCTTGCCACTCCGATCAAAAATAATAAAGCCAATTTCTTCTTCGGCTGCATGAATCTGATAGGTCAAGGTTGGTTGGGAAATATAAAGATTTTCAGCGGCACGATTGAAGTTTAAGGTTTGTGCGAGTTCTAATATATAGTCAATTTGTTTGGTGTTCATTTTATCTCCTTATAATTTAATAATTCTATTATATATCGATTATTTCAATTTGAAAAATTAATATATCGATTTTAAGATGAACACAGAAACGAGGTATACAGATGTCAAAAAACTTAATTCTATATTACTCACGAACAGGTGAAAATTATGTCAATGGAAGTATTCAAAAACTTTCCAAAGGCAACACAGCCTATGTGGCTACATATATTCAAGAAGCAATTGGTGGGGATTTATTTCCCATTGAAACGGTTGATGCGTATCCAAATGATTATATGGCCTGCATTGATCAAGCGAAAAAAGAAATGAATGCCCATGCACGACCTGCTTTGGTTCACTATATCGATGATATTTCCGATTACGACAACATCTTTATTTGTGGACCCTGCTGGTGGGGGTTGTTCCCCATGCCAATCTATTCTCAATTGGAACGATTGGATTTTACGAATAAAAATGTATATGTTGTCGTAACGCATGAAGGCAGTGGCATGGGAAATTGTGAACGCGATTTGAAAAAAGGATTGAAAGGTGCCACGTTTGGTCCTGGCTTAGCTATTCATGGTGCCGATGCCCCAAAGAGTGCCAATCAAGTAAAAACATGGGCAAAAAGTTTATAGGGGGGAAAGATTATGGAATACAAAAAAGGATATGTTTATGAATTGATGGACCGAGGAGGTCCTACTGATGTGCGCGAATCGTATTTTAAAGAAGCCGTGGAAGAAATGATGCGAGCTCGTACCCTTTGTCAAAAAGCCAATGCGACTTTACCCGATGATCCATCGTATATGCAGTATTTGGAAGAATTATTTGGTCGTAAATTGGATGATGTACGAATCTTAACTCCCTTTATTTGTGATTTTGGCAATCGGGTTACATTTGGAAAAGATGTATTTATCAATCATTCCGCGATTCTATCAGCTTCGGGTGGTATCGAATTTGAAGATGGTTGTATGGCAGCTCCCGGTTTACGCATTGCCACGATCAACCATGATATGAATGAAAGACATACGATTTACACCTATGGCAAAGTCACGGTGAAACAAAATGCTTGGATTGGCATGAATGTAACCATTTGTCCTGGTGTGACCATTGGTAAATATGCCGTCGTTGGAGCAGGCGCTGTGGTCACAAAAGATGTCCCTGACTATGCCGTGGTTGCCGGTGTACCTGCTAAAGTAATCAAGATATTAGATCCAAATGATCAAAAAGAATGATCCATCTCGATTTTCTTTACAGATGATCTATTTCTATTTTGATTTGGTATAATGTTCAAGCAAATGAACGGAGGAAACAAATATGGAATGGATCGAAGTCATGAGACAACGACATAGTGTCCGTCAATATACGGATCAAAAGATTCCCATGGAAATACAAGAAAAATTGAAAGCAGAAGTGGAACGCTTAAATACCGAAAGCAACCTCCATATGCAACTATTCTTTGATGAACCCGATTGTTTTGATTCTCGCATGGCACATTATGGAAAATTTACCAATGTGAAAAATTATCTTTCCATTGTCGGTAAGAAAGAACCAAAACTAGATGAAAAAGCCGGATACTATGGTGAAAAAGTGGTGTTGTTGGCGCAAAGTTTAGGTATCAACAGTTGTTGGGTCGGCATGACTCATGGTAAAAGTGATGCGATCGTAAACAAAGACGAAAAACAAGTCATCGTTGTATCCCTGGGATATGGAGAAAACCAAGGCGTTGCCCATAAAAGTAAACCCATGGATAAACTATGTTCTGTTACCGGAGATGTACCCACTTGGTTTCATACGGGCATGGAAGCAGCCATGCTTTCGCCAACCGCTATTAACCAACAAAAGTTTTTGATTTCTTATGATGGAAAGAAACTGAGTGCTAAAGTGAATGGTCGAGGTTTCTTTTCCAAAGTGGATCTAGGCATTGTGAAGTGTGATTTTGAATTGGCGAGTGGACATACCTTTGATGAATAAGAAAATCGAAATACTGGCTAGAGACTTTGAAGTCAGTCAAAAATTATTGATTGCCCTAGGTGATGAAAGTCGCCAGCACATCATCTTAACGATGATGCAGATGGGTGATTGTTCCGGTGTACGTGCCATTGATGTAGCAGCCCATACCAATCTTTCCCGTCCAGCTGTATCGCATCATCTCCAAATCATGAAAGATGTGGGATTATTAAAGACACGAAAAGAAGGGACCAAGATCTTCTATTATTTTGATCCCGATATGAAATCCATGAATGCGTTGATTGATGTGTTGCATTTAGCCATAGAAATCACCAAAGAATTACCCAATCGGAGTGGGGATGAATGAAAATTTATACCTTACAAACCGGTAGTACCTTGGTTTCCAGTGCGGTTCCGGATCGAAGCTCGCATCGTTGGACCTATGCCTATACGGGCTTGTTTCAACGAAGAAAGAAGCGAATTTGTGTACCTGTTAAAGCCTTTTTGGTGGAAAACCAAGGCCATCGGGTATTGATTGATACAGGTTGGTCGGAAGCATGTGTCGATCATCCCCTTTCTCATCTTAGATTTGGTTTATGGTTTGCGAGTGAACCGGTTTTGAAAAGAGAAGAAGCAATACCGTATCAACTACAGAAATTGTCACTGAAACCATCAGACATCGATGCGATTGTATTGACGCATCTGGATTGTGATCATGTGTCGGGTTTACGACCTTTAAAAGAAGCCAAACACATCTATTGTTCCAAAGAAGAATGGCAACATGCCCAAACCAGAGATGTACGCTATCGCAAAGCTTTTTGGGAAGGTGTTCACATAGAAACAGTATCTATGAAAAAGGATACATCGTCCCCATTTGGCTAGAGTTGTGATTTATTTGGCGATGGTAGTTTTATTTTGATTTTAACACCGGGACATAGTGAAGGATCAATGGCAATCTTGGTATACGAACACAAGCAATATGCCGCCTTTATTGGCGATGATTCCTATAATCATCATTCGTGGGAAGAACAAAAATTGCCTGGACCAATATATGATATACAATCCATGAAAAAAACCTTACGTTGGGTCAAACAATTGAGTTTGGATTCAAATTGCAGGGGCATCTATGTGGCACATGAGAAGGTGTAGCTCTATCGGAGTTACCCTTTTTTTTGTATAATTTGTAGCAGAGGTGATTTGTATGGAAGATACCATCCAAACTTTGACACAAAAAATCATTGCGTTTCGTGATGAGCGAAATTGGCAGCAGTTTCATAATCCAAAAGATCTGGCGATCTCTATTTCCTTAGAAGCCGCCGAATTATTGGAGGTGTTTCAATGGTCCGGAGAAAATACCCAAGCGGATACAAATATAAAAGTGGATAAGATCAAAGAGGAATTGGCTGATGTGCTGATTTATTCATTGTTGATGGCACATGAACTGGATCTTGATGTATGCAAGATCATTCAAGATAAATTAGCAGTGAATGAGAAAAAATATCCGGTGGATCGATCGTATGGAAGTTCGTTGAAATATACAGTGTATGAAGATAAACAAAAATGATAGTCTATGATGGTTCGCGACGGGATTTTCTTGAAAGTGTTGAAAATGATACGATTGCGATCGATATTGAACAAAATATATTAAAAAAGATGGGACGCCATACCCCGAAAAGTGAATTTCGTGCATGGGACCATTCGATGCAATATATGTATAAGGTCATGAATGATCCAGATATTCCGGATAATGCAGACATTACGACAACGTATCTAGAAAGCGAAGTTAATGGTATAATAAAACGACGGAGGTTGAAATGGAACAAGCGTCTTTATTTGATACGACTGATTCGCGTCCTTTAGCCGATCGCATGCGACCCGAAACATTGGAAGAATATGTTGGTCAAAAACAATTGATTGCGCCTGAGCGGATCTTATGGCAAATGATTGAGCATGATAAGGTGCCATCGATGATTTTTTGGGGGCCTCCTGGTGTTGGTAAAACCACTTTGGCTCGCATGATCGCGCATAAGACCAAAGCACATTTTGTGACTTTTTCGGCCGTATCATCGGGTATTAAAGATATCAAGGTTGTCATGAAGGAAGCGGCTTTACACAAAGCGCAAGGTCAAAAAACGATTGTGTTTGTGGATGAGATCCATCGCTTCAATAAAGCGCAACAAGATGCTTTTTTGCCCTATGTGGAAAATGGCAGCATTACTTTGATTGGGGCCACAACGGAAAATCCCAGCTTTGAGTTAAACAATGCCCTTTTATCGCGTTGTCGTGTTTTTGTGTTGCAGTCCTTAAGTCAAGAAGATATTGTGGAACTTCTCCATCGGGCCATTTCCAGTCCCAAAGGATTTGGGGAACTACATATTGATATGAGTGATGCGCAAATCGAAGCCATTGCGAATTTTTCGGGTGGAGATGCTCGATTTGCTTTAAATACCCTAGAAATGGTGGTATATAATAGTCCAAGTGATGTGGAAGGCATCCATGTTTCCCAAGATATCATCAAACAATGTCTGCAACGACGATCACTATTATATGATCGTCAAGGTGAGGAGCATTATAATATCATTTCAGCTTTGCATAAAAGTATGCGAAATAGTGATGTACAAGCATCCATCTATTGGTTAGCACGCATGTTGGAAGCTGGCGAAGATCCCTTATATGTGGCTCGTCGCATTGTTCGATTTGCTTCGGAAGATATCGGTATGGCCGATTCACGGGCTTTGGAAATTTGTATTGCCGCCTATCAAGCGTGTCATTATTTAGGCATGCCCGAATGCAATGTGCATTTAACGCATGCGGTCGTGTATTGTGCCTTGGCACCAAAATCCAATGCCTTAGAAACGGCATATATTCATGCGTCGCAAGATGCTAAGGCAACATTGGATCAACCGGTACCGTTGCAAATTCGCAATGCACCGACACGATTGATGAAAGATCTTGGCTATGGCAAAGATTATGAATATTCCCATGACTACAAATATCACATGACGGATATGGTTTGTTTGCCAGAGGCATTAAAAGATCGTGTATATTATGTACCGAAAGATCAAGGATCGGAATTAAAAGTAAAGAAGCGTATGCAAGATATCAAGAATATCAAGCATATGATTCATGAACAGAAAAGGAAGAAATAGTATGAAAATCCAAATTCATTCATTAGCAGAAACGCAACGATTTGCACAAAAAATGGCAGATCTTTGTCGAGATAAACATGTCATCCTTTGTTTGGATGGAGATTTAGGTGCAGGAAAAACGACTTGGACACAATCGTTTGGCAAGGCTTTAGGTATTCAACAAGTCATAAATTCACCAACGTTTACGATCATGAAATCGTATACCCAAGGCAATGGACAACCTTTTTATCATATTGATGCCTATCGATTAGAAGGCATTGATCAAGATCTAGGGTTTGAAGATTGTTTTGATGAAGGCATTTGTGTGATCGAATGGGGAAATTTTATCGCCAATCAAATTCCTGACGATCATATCTCGATCTCGATTGAAGAAGGCATTGATGAAGAACGAACAATTGAAATGACCTATACAGGAAGTGTAAGTCAAACGATAGTGGAGGCATACAATGATTAGTTTATGTATGGATAGTGCCTATAAAAATTTAGTCTTAGGCCTATATGAAGATGATCGTTTATTGGCAGGAATTGCCAAGGAAGCGTTTAAGCAACAAAGTGAAACCATTTTTGTGGAATTGAATCAATTATTGGCACAAACCCATTTGGATTATGCCGATATTGATCGGGTGATCATTACCGATGGGCCAGGTTCGTATACGGGCATTCGGATTGCGATGACCATTGCGAAAGTGTTGTGTACCCAAATGCATAAAGAACTATATTGTATTTCAACGATGCAGTTGTATGCCGGTATGGAACCAAGTGCTAACGTAATCTTGGATGCACGTAGTCATCGTGCCTATATTGCACATGTGGAAAATGGCATCATTCATCCGGAAACACAAGTTTTGCCATTGGATGAAGTGAAGACATTTATTGATCAACATCCAGGTACCTTAATGGGTGATGCGTACTTATTGGATCAAGAAGGCAAACCAAGTGATTTCTTAGCGAATTTTATGCAGGTACCGGCTCGAAAGATCGAGAATATTCATGCGTTGGTTCCGCAATATTTAAAGTCTTCCAATGCATATAAAAATAAATGATGTTGGTAGATGATAAGAAAGCCAATGTTTTGGCAAATTTTGAATCGCAATGTTTTCTAGATGCATGGACCAAGGAACAAATTGAATCCGAATTTCAAAACAATCCTTTTTTTCATGCGTGGATGACAAAGGAAGGGTATGCCTTTGTGTGGGAAGCTTACGAACAAGCAGAATTGGTACGAATTGGCATTTTGCCAACGTATCGTAAACAAGGCTATGCCCATCGTTTATTGACCAAATGTATGGCCCATGCCAAACAAGCTGGTTGTGAAACGATGACATTGGAAGTGCGGGTATCCAATATACCAGCGATTCGTTTATATGAAATGTGTGGTTTTATCAAGAGTCATTGTTCGAAGCATCATTACCAAGATGGGGAAGATGCTTGGATCATGATCTGTGAATTATAGGAGGATGACGATGATCGTTTTAGGAATTGAATCGAGTTGTGATGAAACAGCGGTAGCAATCGTAAAAGATCGCAAAGACATTTTATCGAGTGTTGTAGCCTCACAAATCGATGTACATAAAGAATTTGGTGGAGTCGTACCCGAAGTAGCGAGTCGAATTCATGTCGAAAATATTTCGTATTTGATTGAAGATGCTTTAAAGAAAGCCAATTTGACGATGGATGATGTCGATGTGGTAGCGGTAACCAAAGGACCTGGTTTGATTGGTTGTTTACATGTCGGTGTACAAGCAGCCAAAACATTGGCGTTTGCGTTTCATAAACCGTTGGTGCCAGTGCATCATATTGCGGCCCATATCTATGCCAATGAATTGGTTACAGATGTACACTATCCGGTATTGGCATTGGTTGTATCGGGTGGTCATAGTCAATTGATCTATATGAAAGAAGAGGGTTCCTTTGAAATCTTAGGAACGACCCAAGATGATGCGATTGGGGAAGCGTTTGATAAAGTCGCACGTGTCATGAATTTGGGTTATCCAGGTGGACCAAAGATTGATAAGTTAGCAAAACAAGGAAAGAACGTCTATGCTTTGCCAAAACCAAAAACACAAGGTAAATATGATTTTAGTTTTTCGGGATTAAAGAGTGGCGTTCTGCAATTTACGAAGCGAATGGAACGCCAAGGAAAAACATATAGTGATGCGGATTTGGCTTGTTCCTTCCAAGAATGTGCGTTGAATGAGATCTTTGATAAGATTCGCTTGGTGTTGAATGATTATCCAGACATCAAACATTTTGTTGTTGGTGGTGGCGTTTCGGCCAATAGTCGTTTGCGTGAAAAAGTGGAAGAATTAAAAGGTGAATATCCAAATGTGACATTTACGGTACCACCAATGTTTGCGTGCACAGATAATGCGACCATGATTGCGGTTGCTGGAACGATTGCGTATGAACATGGTCGTCGAGCCGATGCTTCGTTGACAGCCGATGCCAACTGGGAGATCCAATAGTGCAAAAAGGAATTGTGAAAGGCAATGTCATTTTAGGCAAGGATGTCAGTGTTTGGTACAATGCGGTAATTCGTGGCGATAGTGATGCAATCGAAATTGCGGATGGAACCAATGTTCAAGATGGTTGTGTGATCCATGTGGACAAGGGTTTTCCCGTTCATATTGGACAACGCGTAACGATTGGACATGGCGCCATTCTTCATGGTTGTACGATTGAAGATGAAGTGTTGATTGGTATGGGAGCTATCGTTATGAATGGGGCTTCCATTGGGACGCATTCCATCATTGGTGCAGGTGCCTTAATTCCTGAAAATACCCAAATTCCTGCCAATAGTGTTGTTGTGGGCTGTCCCGGAAAGGTCATCAAACAAACCACGGACAAACAAATTGAAATGATCATTAAGAATGCAAAACAATATATAGAGGAAGCGAAAGAAGAGAATGATTGAAGCAGTAATATTTGACATGGATGGACTGATGTTTGATACCGAAGCAACTTTTTTAAAAGGATTCAAACAACTATGTCATGAACGAGGTGTTATGATAACCGACAAAGAAGTGCGCCAATTGATTGGTTGTGATTCACGCATTGTGCAAAAATTTGAAGATGCGTATCCAGGTATCATTGCGTGTATGGACCATTTCCAGAAAGTGCGTTTAGATATTTTTATGCGGATGTTTCCCAATCCGAAAGATGGTTGTAAACCGGGATTGAAAGCGTTGATTCGTTATTTGAATCAAAAGAAGATTCCGTATGCGATTGCTTCGAGTTCCATGCGAAAAGACATTGAGCGTTTGATTGCGTATGCGCATTGTGATATTCATCCACGAGAAATTGTTTCCAGTAAAGAAGCAGGCATTCCTTCCAAACCGGATCCGATGATCTTTAAAGAAGCGGCAAAGCGATTGGGCAAGGCACCCGAACAATGTCTTGTCTTAGAAGATTCAAAATTTGGCATCATGGCGGGTCGTCGAGCTGGTTGTCAAACGATTTTTATTCCGGATCGGATCGAGCAGGATCGGCAAATGTATCCATACATTCAGTTGCGTATGCATACGCTCCATGACGTTATAGATTATTTAGAAAAGAATATGCTAGAATAGTAGGCATAAGAAGGAGAAAAATTCATGCCAGATAAAATTATTGTTTTGGATTTTGGAAGTCAATATAATCAATTAATTGCCCGTCGTATTCGTGAATTTGGAGTGTATTCTGAATTGCATTCCAATGAAATGAAATTGGATGATATTCTTGCCTTGAAAGATGTAAAAGGAATCGTTTTTAGTGGAGGTCCGAATAGTGTCTATGAAGCGGATGCACCAAAATGTGATCCGGCCATTTTTACTAGTGGTTTACCCATTTTAGGTATTTGTTACGGGATGCAGATGATCCATTATGAAATGGGTGGAAAAGTGGAGTCTAGTGAAGAAAGACAATATGGTCGTACGGAAATTACGATCGATCATGAAAATGAACTCTTTGCCGGAATGCCAAAGAAACAAACCGTTTGGATGTCTCATGGTGATAAGGTCTCACAATTGGCACCTGGCTTTGAAGTATTGGCGACAAGTGATACTTGTCCGAATGCGGCAACGGCCAATGTGGAAAAGAAAATTTATACATTACAGTTTCATCCCGAAGTTCGCAATTCGGAATATGGAAATGATATCTTAAAGAACTTTGTATTTAAGATTTGTCAGGCCAAAAACAATTGGTCGATGAAAGATTTTATTGCGACGCAAACCAAAAAAATCCAAGAACAAGTTGGTTCGGATAAAGTTTTATTGGGCCTATCTGGTGGTGTGGATTCCAGTGTTGTGGCTGCCCTTTTACATCAGGCCATTGGTGATCAATTGATTTGTATGTTTATTGATCATGGCTTGTTACGTAAGGGAGAGGCTGAAAGTGTCGTTGAAACGTTTGGTAAGAATATGAATGTCAATTTGGTCAAAATTGATGCGAAAGATCGTTTTATGTCCAAGTTGAAAGGTGTTACGGATCCAGAAAAGAAACGTAAGATCATTGGTAATGAATTTGTATATACATTTGATGATGAGGTCAAGAAGTTAACGGCTGGTGAAGAAATCAAGTGGTTGGCACAAGGTACGTTGTATACCGATGTCATTGAATCGGGTACCAAGACGGCACAAACGATCAAATCCCATCATAATGTTGGTGGTTTGCCAAAGGATATGCAGTTCCAATTGATCGAGCCATTGAATACATTATTTAAAGATGAAGTACGTGCTCTAGGTGAAGAATTGGGTCTTCCAGAAGAAATGGTATGGCGTCAACCTTTCCCTGGTCCTGGTTTGGGAATTCGTATCTTAGGTGATGTGACGGATGAAAAGATCAAGATCGTTCAAGATAGTGATTATATCTTGCGTGAAGAAATTGCCAAGGCTGGATTAAATAAAGAAATCTGGCAATATTTCACCGCTCTGACCAATATGCGTAGTGTCGGTGTCATGGGAGATCAAAGGACCTATGATTATGCCGTTGCGATTCGGGCAGTGACTTCCATCGATGGAATGACGGCCGATTGGGCGAAGATTCCATTCGAAGTATTGGATCGTATTTCCAATCGTATTGTCAATGAAGTGGATCATGTCAATCGCGTTGTGTATGACATTACCTCAAAGCCTCCTGGAACCATTGAGTTTGAATAAACACAGGATCCCTATAAGCCTTGTAGATTCAAGACTTATGGGGATTTTTTCATGCTTCTGGGTACAAATTTTCAGTCGGTAGGAATGGAGAAAAGCATATTTAATGTAGTGTTGGTAATACCGAATATAAGATGATCACAAGTCTTTTAATTTGATCATTTTTGTAATATTGATCATATTAAAAGACTTGTGATCAAGTGTAGCATATGATAAATTAAATATATCAAATGTTTGAAAATGATCAAAATAGAGGTTTGAAATATGCATGATTTCTCCTTTCGGAATAAATGGACAATACTGCTTACACCCCAAATTGTGATTTGTCGACTTGAGCGGCGAAAGCCGCGAACATCTTTTGCTGTTCATACGGTGGAATGATAATTGGGAAATCTTCTACCTGATCCACATTAATCTGCCGTTTATCAATTCCACCAACGCACACTTTTCGGATATATTTCCTATACGCTTCCCCAGTTAGAATAGTGACCACAAATTCAGGAACTATAGAGCCATCTAACCGAACAAGATATACATGCCCATTAATATTTGCTGAATCATCCGCTCCTTTGAATAACGCTGCTCGGCCCAGACTACTATTCTCTGTATTTATTCGTCCTGTTTTTGTAATCAGAATATCATCATGGTGAAGGCTACTCTTTTTCATACTTTCATGTGTTTCTGCGTCTATAAAAGCAACATCATCCAACTCTATTCGGTTTCTCCATACATTTTGACTGCGCAGAAATGTTATTCCGCTCTCAACGTAGTTTTTACTACCACCTTTTGGTGTGTTTCCATTCGTAATCAACACCGATACATCTTTTAGTCGTTTAACAGTCCAACCCATAGGATTTGCAATAGGCTCTCCAAACATCTCGACAAATCGGGCTTTGATGAGGGTATCCAAGTCATCTAGCTCTTCTTTTCTATGTTTTATTACCAAACTTAATTTATCAAGAATATGCTCAATGTCAGTTTGCTTTTTCGCAGAGTACAAAGGAATTTCATATTCTTTCAACCA
>NZ_JAXDRQ010000064.1:0-25824 GCF_034090965.1 Absicoccus sp.
GTCGATGAAGATGAGCTAAAGCATAATCTTGAACTGATGAATAATCGGCCACGAAAGTGCCTTGGCTATAAGACACCAAATGAAGTTATGAACGAAACAGACTCACATACATCGTGTTGCACTTAATTTGACAATTCATCATGAAAAAAAGCTGCCTTGGATAAGACAGCTTATACATTTTCAGATATGATCTTGGTATTTTTTACATTTCTGATTTTTTCGATCCATAAAGACAAACCAGCTTCCATTAAAAAAGCAACAAGAATACTATTTACTTGACCAATGCCAAAGGAAAGATAATTAGCCGCAATACCAAGTCCCCAAGCCAGGAAAGCTTGCCATTTGACTTGAGGGATCATTCCCCCATCTAGTGATGGATAGCCGTTTCGATATGTCACGAGATAATCGGCAATGAATACACCACCTAAAGCCGGGATGGTGGTGGCTAAAAAATTGATGAATTGACCAAAATAATTGTAGAATCCCAAGACTGCGCCTAAGGTGCCTAAGGCTCCAAAGCCGATGACCAGATACTTTCGATCGATCGATAAAGTATTTCCTAACGATAACGAACCGGAATAGACACATCCTTGAGCCGTCGACCAAATATTGAGGATCATGACAAGAAAAGCTGGAGCCAATAATCCTTGGGATGCCAATACATAGGTAATATCGGAATAGCCAGTGGCAATAGCACCAACTGCACCTAAAATGATCATTAAGGGATTGGCCAACATCATCGCTATAAACATGATGATCAAAGTCTGTTTCTTATTTTTCGCAAATCGTAAAACATCCGGGGTAAAAGAAACTGCGCCACATACAAAGGAGCCAATCGCAAGCGAAACCAAGGTATTGAAGGAAGCTGGATTTTTGGGTTGGATTGCAAATAAAGCATCCATTCCACCGGTACTTTTCACACTCAGAACAATGGATAGGATTCCAAAGATCAAGACCAATGGCACCGCAATATCACTAAGCTTTGACATCCAGGACATACCAAATAAGGCGGTCGTGGTCATCGCAATACCAGCCAATATGGCAATCGGAATAATGGGTAAAAAAGAAAATAAGGCATGAGAAGCTTGTCCAATCATATAGGCATCCACAGAAAACCATCCAATCAAGGTCACAACGATCATCAAAGAAATGATATGGGATCCTAAGGAACCAAATGCATAGCGGCAGAGCTTGCCAAACGTCAACCCAGTTTTTAAGGCAATCAGTCCCATAAAAGAACCGAGGATCAATAAGATCACACTGCCCACGGCCAATGCTTGTAACAAGGTCGCAAAATCGGTAGAAATTCCCATCGTACCGCCTACTTGCATACCGGTAACCACAAAGACGTAGCCAATCCAGACAACACAAATTTCTAAAAAACCTTTTCTTTGTGATAGGGGTACAGCTTGTTGGGTAAATTCCACATCTTTTTTCTCATCCATAGCATTCACTCTCCTTTCGAAAACAAAAAAAGCCATAAAATGAATTTTCATTTTATGACTTCTTTGCCTGCTTTTCTTTGGATATTTGCATATTAGCATACAAAAAATGAGTTGTATATGGATAGATTGTATGTATTTTTTATGGTTCTTTATAGATATTTTACCCATAATACTTTCTAAGATTCATGACATTCATAATTTCGCGACGAGCATTGAAATTATTGAGATCCACATCCAACAACACGGCAATCTTTTCCAATCTTTGAAGTAACGTATTTCGATGAATAAATAATTTTTGACTGGCTTTTGCCACATTAAAATTACATTCTTGATAGACATTCAACGTTTCAATCAAATCAATCGAATGATGTGTCTGATATTCTTGTAAAGGTGCTAAAAAATCCATGATATATTGTTTGATATTATGGTCATTATCAACATCATCCAATAATGTCAATAAACCGAGTTCATCATAAAAAAGAATCTGTTTTTCTTTTGTGACCATCAAATAACGCAATGCACGCAATGCTTGATAATAGCTATTTTGATACTTCATCAGATTTGTACAAACATCACCAATTCCAATATATACATCTTCTGTTGCTAGAAGACTTCGCAACTGATTTTTGAGTTGTTTCTTTTCGCAATAGGGATAAAACACGATAAGATGTTCATTTTGTTCTAGATACAAAATTCTTTTATCTTCACAAAAACGTTTCTTTAATGCATCATATCCTCCTTCCTTTTGAAAGACCATACATTGATGGGGACTCCGAAGATCATATCCATAATAATCGGTTTGTTGGAGAATCTGTCCGGGATTTACATTCGCAAATAAAATATTTCGCATGATATCCATGATGGTTGATTCTTTTCTTTCTTCGCGAACAATAAAGTCATAGACCGTATTTAAGATTGGACCAAATGGAACATCCCAAGAAAGTGTAAAAATGGGAAGTTGATATTGGTTGGCAAGATCAATGGCTTCTTGTGGAATCTTAGGTATAAAGGTTTGACTGATTTCAAAGGCGATGCATGCTGCATTGGCTTTGTTCGCATTTTCGATCACCTGCAACATATTTTCTTTTTGATCCAGGCCTAAGCCTACCCCATTGATCAATAGAAATTCACCGCCGCCCATCCAATCGGAAAAGTTCATCAATTGGGCAATATTGGGTCTGGTCACAATACGATAGAGTCCTTGTTTACCGGCCACAAATTCTAAATGGTTGTGCTTAAAAAAATCCAGATTCATGATATCTTCAACTGTAGCCATAGAAGACCCTCCTTTTTTGCATTGTATAATTTAACCATAATTTGTCAATGATAGATAGATACTTTATACATTGTCAAAGGGAAACTTTCCGATTATGCTAAAAACATCAAGACAAAGAAGTCATTTTCCAGCATGACTTCTTTTTTATTTTGAGGAGGTTAGAACATGAGTAAAAAATATTGGGAATGGCAACCATCGTTTTCGATTCGTTCCGAAGACACTGCTTTTTTGATCGTGGACATGCAAAAGGGATTTGTCGATGAAGGAAGTTGTTTAGAAGTACCTATGGCACGCACCCAAGTAAAGATAATTCGTGACTTTCAAAATTTTTGTCATCGATATCAAATTCCCGTTTATATGTCCGTCTTTGCGCAAGGACCAGACTATTGTTACGATTTTTATTGGCAAAAGAACAAAGAACGAGGTCTCATCAATGCCAAAGGCGAATATAAATTTAAGATTGGCAGTCCTGAATGTGAGATCACCGATGCCTTAGCACCCACCCTTTCCGATACGATATTTACCAAATATGGCTATGATTGCTTTGCTCATACGGATCTAGAAACTTGGTTAAAGAAGCAAAATATCAAAACGTTGATCATTTGTGGTACAGTCGTCAATTGGTGTGTGGACAGCACGATTCGCAGTGCCTATCACAAAGACTACAACGTCGTCGTAATGGCGGATGGAGTCAGCGGTTATGATCATGCCGGAGCAAGTGGACAACAATGGGTCGATATGGAATTGGATCTATTCGGTGAAGGGTTTGCTCGTGTACTTCAAGAAACGGATCTAAAAAAAGAGATCGAAGCAAATAAAAAGAAGGAGGAGGACTCCTTCTAATCGATGATTTCAATGGTCTTGATCTTTTGTTCTTGTTTCGGGCGATCCATCCAATCGGTTGGTACCGAAGCGATCGCATCCAATACATCAAACCCGCTCGTTAATTTGCCAAATGCGGCATATTGACCATCCAGATGAGGAGCATCTTGATGCATGATAAAAAATTGCGAACCAGCCGAATTGGGATCCATGGTCCGTGCCATTGACAATACTCCACGGGTATGTTTGAGATCGTTGTCAAATCCATTGGCACGAAATTCTCCCGGAATCGTATAGCCTGGACCACCCATTCCGCTTCCTTCAGGATCGCCACCTTGGATCATAAAGTCTTTGATGATGCGATGAAAGATCAAACCATCATAAAAATGCTTTTGGATCAAGTCAACAAAATTTTGTACTGTTTTTGGGGCGATGTCTGGATACATTTCAAATTCCATGATATCGCCATTTTCCATTGTGATTTTTCCATTAATTACATTCATATTTTTCTTTCCTTTCATTTAAATCGCTTACTACTTAATAACCAGATCAAAGATCCCACACAAAGAAGAACCGAGATCAAAGTTGGGAACCAAACATAAGGAAGTGGCAAGCGAACATTCATACCGTAGAAGGCATAAACAATATTGGGCAACGATAAGACAATGGTCACGATGGCCAATAATTTCATGACCTTGTTCATATTGTTCGAAATGATACTGTTGTATGTTTCTCTCATTTGCGACAAGATGCCGGAATAGATATTACACATCTCGTTGGCCTGATTCATTTCGATCATGACATCTTCCCATAATTCTTCGTCTTCTTCATATAATTTGATTTGTTTGCCTCGATGAATCCGATTCAATGTCGTTTCATCGGATTTTAAAGAAGTTGAAAAATACACCAAAGATTTTTCAAGTCCTAATAAGCGTAAGAGTCCATCGTTATCCAGATCTTCTTGTAGGTCTTGTTCCGTTTGGGTCGATAAACGATCAATTTGACGCAGACACATCAAGAAGCGTTGGGAAATATATAGACACAGCGTCAATAAAAAGCGGGTCTTTAAGCGCGTATCGACAAATTTACCCAAATGACGGCGTAAGGCATTGATGCTCCAGCTTTCATACAAAGAAATCGTAATGACATAGCCATGCATCAAGATCACCCCCAATGGGCAAGTGAAATATTCATTGGCTCCTGTATCGATGCCTTTCATGCTTGGATAGTCAATAATGACCAGGGTTTGTTCCAGATCATCATCATAATCGATATGGGATGATTCTTCCTCATCCAGACTGGATTGAACAAATTCAGGTAAGACACCGACATGATCGGTCAAAAACCGTTTTTCTTCCATGGATGGAGCCACGCAATTGATCCAACATCCTCGTTCTGGCATCTCTAATTGTTGGGTGCCTTCTTCTGTTGTTTTAAAGTATTCGATCACGATGGACTCCCTCCTTTCAAAAAAAAGAGCAAGGGCAAACCTTGCTTATTCTCTCAAATGCATAAGCCATGTTCTGTATATGCAGCCATTTATCTATATCTTTCGATATCCAGCCATCCTTTTGATTCATTCTGGCCGACTCCCCTACCAAATTTGGGTTTCTCGCTTGTGGGGTTTACCCGTTCCACCTCGAATGTTTCCATTCGAACTCGTCTCTGTGGCACTTTCAAACTTGTTTCCATAGTTTCCCTTAGGATCAAAGTTGCCGTCAATTGAACTGATTCAACTGCCTAGACTTATTGATTCATCTAGCACAAACACTACGATCATCTCAGATCGTGCGAGCATGGACTTTCCTCTAGCTATTGCCAGCGACTGCGGATTTAAGAGTTGAATTCATTTTATTGTTGTTCCACTTCTTTGGGTTGAGCAACAGCAGCTGGCTGTTCTTGTACCGGTTGTGGTTCCCCTTTTTCATGGGCTTGATGTTGCGCCGTATTGTTGTTTTTGCGTTTATTTTTTGGACCACGATAGCCGCTATTATAGCGATTGTTGTGGAATACCGCTTGTTCCAAACGACTGATTCGTTTTAAAATATCCACTTGGTCACTATTGTTGGCAGCCACCATGCCACTCTTCATTTGATCGCGCAATTTACGATTGTCTGTATTTAATTCGACGATTTTCGCCTGCAACTCATTGATTTTTTGTTCATAACGAGTAATGGCCTGCGACAATTCCTCGATTTTTTCATCATATTCCTGATAATCTTCGATGACTTGATCCAAGAATTCATCAACTTCTGCTGGTGCATATCCTTTTAGGTCGACATGAAACTCTTTGGAATATACATCTTGAGCAGTTAAATTCAAGTTGTTTGCCATATATTCATTCCCCCAATACTAATACACATTATGCCTTTTTAAAGCTAAAAAATCAACCCACATTATTCGGATCGTAAGGCTTCGACCGGATCTTTTTTCGATGCGATTCGCGCTGGGATCAAACCGGCCAATACGGTCAATCCCAAACTGATCAAGATCAAGATCAAACCGCCTTGCCAAGGCAATCGCGCAATGTTGGCAATCTTTGTTTTCGAATAAACAATGGAACTGATTGGAAAATTCAACAATAGCGTGATCACGATGCCCATGATGCCTGAGGTCAAACCAATAATAAAGGTTTCCGCATTGAATACACGAGAGATGTCTCGTTTCGAAGCACCCATAGCGCGTAAAATACCAATTTCTTTGGTCCGTTCTAAGACTGAAATATAGGTGATGATACCAATCATGATGCTGGAAACGATCAAGGAAACACTCACAAAGCCTATCAAAACATAGCTAATCAGATCAATGACACTAGTGACGGATTTCATCATGGTACCGACCACATCATTATAGGTAATGACATTTTTGGTCTTTCCGACCTTCTTTTGTTGCTCATTGTACTTCGTGATCAGGGCACTCACTTTTTCTTTCTGATCAAAACTGGATACATACAAATTGATGGAGCTTGGATCATCTGGATCCATATATCCTAATTTTTTCATATTGGCATCATACGTTGCGTTCGCATTTTCCGACATGGTTTGTGCATAGGCCCACATGTCCGATTGAGACAAACCTGCCATTGCGCTAATATCACGGCTTTGTTGGGTGCCAAATGCTTGGCCCGTAAATACATTGGTTTGTGGACTGCTTTTTTGTTCTTGATAAATTTGTGATTGTTCACATTGCTGTGCAACATATTTCTGCATGGCCGATGTATAGTAAACCCCACCATAGAATTGTTGATTCGCCGTTGATTTTTTCGGCCGAATAATGCCCACGACCTTCACTTCTTTGGATTTCGCAACAATCTCTTTTAATGCATTTTCATCTTGTGAAGCATCGATCCAAACGGCATTTCTTTTTTGATACAAATCGGTATTCAAGACCAATCGGAAGGAAGTATTCAATAATTCATCCTTCGTATAGGTTGGCATCGTTGTGGTTGGCATCTTATCGGTATTTCCGGCAATAAAATCCTGATAGGCATTGACCAGATCATCTTGATTCATCAAGCCTAAAGAATAAAGCGCATAATCACTAATTTCATTGTTTTGATCCACTGCCAAAACGACTTCATTTTCATTACTGGCCCATTTTCCCCCAATCAATTCGAATTCATCGTCTCGCAGCTTTTGACTATCGGGCAGTTTCATCCATACCGATTGGCCGGAGCTATTGCCACTCAATTGCGAAGTCGCCGATAACATTTCCGACATTCCCAAACGTTGCAACAAGCCATTCGGACTGACTTGAACTAAGCCCGATTGAGTCTTTTCATTGTAGACTTGTAAAGGCAGGTCATATTCATATTCAATCGCTTTGGTCGCTTTTTGAAAGGCTTTGCCATCCGCACTTTCCAAATAGGCCTTAAAGGCAGATAAATTGTTCTTTTTGGAACTGGATACCGAATCCAAGATATCCTTGACCATTGGCTGAGTATGAATTTTACCATCCTTGTTGGTCTTGGTCTTTTGCATATTCATCATGGTTGAAAGCATAACGGACATATCGGTCGAATAATCTTGGATCTCGATGGGATAACTGGACATGGTATCATTTTCTACGCGATCAATATAGAGTTGCATTCCATTGGATAACGATAAGACCAAAGCGATTCCAATGATCCCAATGCTACCGGCAAAAGCGGTCAATAAGGTCCTGGCTTTTTTGGTCATCAAATTGGTCATACTTAAGGCCAAGGCGGTTTTAAAAGACATGGAAGGACGTCGTTGATCATCCGCGTGGGGATGGATCTCGGTTTCATCCACCGGTTGGGAATCCGACTGTACTTGGCCATCAAACAAACGAATGATCCGGGTCGAATAATCTTGAGCCAAGGATGGATTATGTGTGACCATGATGACCAACTTATTTTTTGCAATTTCTTTTAAGAGTTCCATGATCTGCACACTGGTTTCAGAATCCAAAGCGCCAGTTGGCTCATCGGCCAAAACAATATCTGGATCGTTGATCAAAGCTCGAGCAATGGCAACTCGTTGCATTTGGCCACCCGACAATTGGCTTGGCCGTTTATGGATCTGATCGGATAAGCCTACTTTTTCTAAGGCTTGAATGGCTCTTTCTTTTCTTTCTTTTTTTTCTACACCCGTCAGTGTCAAAGCCAATTCGACATTGGCCAAGACCGTTTGATGCATGATCAAATTATAACTTTGAAAGACAAAGCCAACATGATGGTTACGATAGGTATCCCAATCTTTTTCACTATACTCTTTGGTTGATTTTCCATTGATCACCAAATCACCCGATGTATAGTGGTCCAATCCGCCTAAGATATTAAGAAAAGTTGTCTTACCACAACCACTTGGGCCTAAAATCGACACGAATTCATTATCACGAAAGGTCAAGGATACATCCCGTAAGGCATGAACGACCTTGTCCCCACTTGGATAGTCTTTGATGATATGTTTGCATGTAAGCATAAGTTTCTCCTCTAATAAATTTTTTAATTATACCATTAATTTCAAAAATCAAAATATACAGATGGGCTTTACTATCTATATCATAACATGGCAAAGATTGAATGTTCGTTCGTTTTCAAGTATAATCAATCTGATGAGTACAATCAAATATCCAAACGGGACAAAACATGTCCAGATGGGTTCGACTTCGGATCATCATAGTGGTCGCGGTATGCGTTTAGAAAATGATCTAAATGATTCCAATGCCTATTATCGAACCGTTGATCGGGCTTTGATCTACAAAAAACCAACCCCTATTCAAGTGGTGCGAGTGGATTATCCCAGCCGAAATCGAGCAAAGATTGTCGAAGCGTATTATCGAACACCGTCAACAACGGATTATAACGGCGTATATCGAGGTCGATATATCGATTTTGAAGCCAAAGAAACCCGAAATAAAAAGAATTTTCCTTTATTTATGGTACATCCCCATCAAATTGAACATTTAAAAAAAGTGCATGTCCATGGGGGCATTGGTTTCTTTCTGATTCGATTTACTGCTTATGACTGTACGTATTTGGTTGATTCAGAAATCTTGATCCATGAAATTGAGACGATGGATCGGCGATCCATTCCTTATACCTGGTTTGAACAATATGGACATCCGATCCATGAAGGTTATCAACCTCGTCTTGATTATCTATCGATCGTAGATACACTCTATTTTAAGGAGGAAGGTCATTATGAAAAAACACAGAAGTAATGACACACAAACGCCGAAGAAAATGAGGCGGCGCCTAGATATATGGAATAAGATCGCGGTTGTGATCTTGACCTTATTCTTAGTTGGCTGTATTTCTGTTTTCTTTGTATTGGTCAATATCATCAATGATCCAGAAGGTATGCGCTTTAGTCAAGATGGCTTACAAGCCATGTCCAATTCCAGGATCTATGATACCAACGGCAAGATGATTTATGAATTTGGTTCTGAAATTCGTGATGATGTGAAATATAAAGATATCCCACAATCGGTCATTGATGCTTTCCTTTCGATCGAGGACTCTCGTTTCTTCGATCATAATGGATTTGATTTGCCACGATTCTTATCGGCGGCTATTACCGATTTACGATCGGGTGGATTTGCCCAAGGTGGTTCCACATTGACCATGCAGATGATCGATAACTCATTTACCAAAAACCAAGAAGACAAGATCATCAAAGAAAAAGGATCCCTGAGCAAATTTGACCAGGTCAAATTAAAAGTGCAAGAAATCTACTTATCTTTGATTGCGGAACAATCAGTCAGCAAAGAAAAAATCTTTGAATATTATGTCAATCGAATCTGGTTTGGTTCGGGAAATAATACGCGTGGTATCCAAAAAGCGGCTCAATACTACTTTGGCAAAGACATCCAGGATGTCAACTTGGAAGAAGCAGCTTTCTTGGCGGGTTGTATCAATGCACCGGGTCAGTACAATCCTTTAGCGAATAAGACCGATCCGGATACCGATCACTTGAAATCGGGTCAGAATCGACGAAATGCGACATTGGACCTGATGCTGGCACATGGATATATCTCCCAAACCGAGCATGATTTGGCTGTCAATACCAATTTGGCCTATGATCTAAAAGAAGAAGATACGACCTCGGATGCGGAAGATCCAAATGAAGCCTATATTGATATGGTCATTCAAGAAACACAAACCTTGACGGGACAAGATCCAGCCGTTATTCCGATGGATATTTATACGTCTTTGAATACCAGCGTACAAAAAGAAGCCGATAAGATTTGTAACGGTGAAGTCGTTACCTTCCCGAATTCGTATTTTGATGTCGGATTCAGCATCATTGATAACACCAATGGTGAGATCTTAGCGGTAGGACCGGGACGAACGTATCACACCGATTCGGTCAAGACCAACAACGCAACCGATCGAAAACAGCCCGGATCTTCCATGAAGCCTTTATTGGCTTATTCTTCAACATTTGACTTATTGGGTTGGTCTACCGAACACACGGTCAATGACCAGAAGAAAGACTATTGGAAAAATGGTTCGTATGTATCCAACTCCGATGGTACCTTCTCCGGTAATATTTCGTTGGCGTATGCATTGGGTGTTTCCAAAAATACCACAGCGGCAGCTGCGATGTTGGATCTGATCGATGCCAAAGGCTACAACTACTGGATCAACTTCTGTAAGAAACTTGGCTATGACGATGATGTAGCGGAAGATTTCACGGAACAATATGCGATCGGTGGTGGCAGTATGTATGCCAGCCCTGTCCAACAAGCCAATGCGTATTCTATTTTTGCGAATAAAGGAAATCGTGTCGATGCTCATACGGTGCGCAATGCGATTCGTCGAACTGACAATAAAGAGTTCAAGACCAATGCGCAAACGACCAATGTCATTAGTGAAGATGCAGCCTTTATGATGAGTTTCTTATTGTATAAAGTCGTTCATGGCGGCTATCAAAACTTCAACGAAAAATTGACGAGTGATTATCCGGTATATGGTAAATCCGGTACTTCCGACTGGGGTACCAGTGGTTTAGCGTATGGCATTCCACAAGGTTCAATTCGTGATGAATGGTCGCTTGGATATACATCGCAATTTACGATTGCGACGTGGTCGGGTTACCCGCGTAAATATGAGCAACAAGGCTACTACATTCCAACATCACAAGTAAGTGGTTTTACCCAGGCTTTTGATATTTCGCATTATATGTTGGATTATTGTAAAAAATATGGAACCTATAAGAGCATCCCACAAACGCCAGGGGTAACGAAATATGGTTCAGGATGGATCGAAACCAAATATGCTTCCCAAGGAGATAAAGGAGCCACAGCGAATGATCCGACTTCTTCGAGTTCTTCTTCGTCGTCGAGTTCATCTTCCAATGAGGAATCGAGCAGTAGTTCATCGACCCAGTCGCAACAATCAACAACGACAGAAACACAAGATAACAACAATACCTATACCGAAGAAAATGGTTCTGGTGAAGTGACCGATGATACCAATGATCAAACCGATTATAGTAATTATGGTGGCTTCTTCTTCACCAATAAAAAATCGTTGTTCAATCTCTTTGATTGGCTATAAAAAAAGACCACGTAGCATGCTACGTGGTCTTTATTTATTGTTTATCTTGTAAAGCAGCATAGACTTTTTGAAAAAGAATCGCAAAGCCATAGGTCGTAATAAAATAGAAGATCCAATTGTGTGTCAGTATGCCGAGAAAGCCACCAACAAACACACATAAACAAATCCAAATGGAGGGTTTCACATACTTGGGCATCTTATTCTCCATCCACATACGTAATGATTTCGGATACTTCTTTTCGTTTCGGTGCGGTTGGATGTATATCCGGAATACCTAAGGCAATGACACTGGTGATGATCTCATCCGCAGGAATTTGGCATTGTTCACGTAGAATTTGTTCATCACGAATTCCCATGACGATTGTTCCAAAGCCCATATCATACGCTTTTAACAATAGATTTTCAGTGGCTAGACCATTATCATAGAAGCCCCAGCCATTCCCTACTTCATTATCTGGTGAGCCATTTTGCATAAAGCCAGATCGATCTTTCTTAAATGTCATCACAAATAGAGCCGCCGCATGAATGGTATGATGAGCATTTCGTTCGGGCAGACCCGCACGAATCTTATTCATGCCTTCTTCACTTGTGGCAACATAATATCGAGCTGTTTGTGAATTCTTCCAAGAAGGGGCCATTTGACTCGCATGGACCAATTCTTCCATTTGATCTTTTGTGATCGAACCTGGTTTAAATTTACGAATACTTCTTCGTTGTTCTAATACATCTTTTGTATTCATGTTCGTATCCTCCTGCATTCATTCAACCACGCTATGAAAAAAAAAACAAGTTTGACATCATCCCCATCCTATAGAAAAAGACGGTGTAACTACACCGCCTTGATCACATTTATTTTGAAGTTCGCAATACATAATTGACTTTACTTTCGGCACCTTCTGGTTTACCGGCAAAGTTATCGTTTTCTTGCGTTAATTCTTTGATGTCATTGAAGACATTCGTTAATTTTTGAACTTCTTCATCGGTCAAATCGGCCATTTCTTCCAATGGTTTCATGGCTTCTTCATTGAATTGTTGCTCACCCGAATACAATTGAGAGGCACCATCATTCAATTGCGTAAAGGCCGAATCCAATTGTGTCAATCCTGAAGCCATTTCTTGAAGTTTGCCTTGTTGGCTGGCTAATTGACTGGTTCCAGAAGTTAATTGATCAGCGCCATTATTCAATGCGGAACTATTGGCGTTCAATTGATCAATACCACCATTCAATTGGTCGATACCGCTCTTGGATTGACTTTGTAGTTGTGATAAACCACCATCCAATTGTTTGATACCTGCCACCAATTGTTGCGAACCCGCATGTAGCTTTTTAATTCCAGTTGATAATTGGTTCAAGTCCAATTTTGTATTGGTATTTTTCAATAAAGCCGACATTTGATCCAAACCTTTTTGGCTGGTCGCAATGTCTTTCTTCAGATCCGTTAAGGTATCATTGGAATCAGAAATTGTCGATTGCATGCCACTCATGGTCTTACTTAAGGTTGTAAATAAGGTATTCAAATTATCAAAATCCGATTTGATCTTGCTTAAGTTATCTAAGGTCTGCAAGTTTAAATTATCGGCACTAATATGATCGATCGTACTAATCGTAGCCGACGATGCTTGGGCGGATTGTAAAGCCGTGATCTGCGCATTGATCTGTGCTTTGGCATTTTCATCATCCGTATTGGCTGCTGCGTTTTGTAAAGCCGTGATCGAACTGCTATATGCTGTATTGATACTTGAATTGGCCGCATTGATCTGCGTATTGGTTGCATCGATCTTGGCATTGATCGAATCCACCGTGCTATTGATCTTGGTTTGATCACCTTGTAGGATTTGTTGATCGGTACCGAGTTGGGTCAATACATCGGTGGCCAAACTAGATAATTGTTGTTGCGCTGCTTGCAAGCCTGCCATGCTTTGTTGGGCCTTGGCCAAGTTCTCATCCAATGTCTTCAATTGTTCTTGGTCATTGGAAACCATCTTATCCATGGCGGATAATTGTTGGTTGGCTGTATTCAATTGTTGTTGTAGCTTACTGATTTGATCCGGATCGATCTGACTATCCATTTGTGCTAAGCCAGCTTCCAATTGTTCGGCTCCCGAAAGCAAGGTTTGTGGACTGTTACCAGAAACACCGGCTTGAACTTGCGCCACCCCATTTGGAATGCCATATAACTGATTGGCACCAGCTTTTAGCACACTGACACCATTGGTATATTGATGAATGCCACTAGCCATCGTTTGGGCGCCATCATTCAATGTTCCCAAGGCACTGCTTAATTCCAACACACTGCCTGAAGCACTGGTCAATGGAGCGGCTTGACTCTTTAATTGGGTCGTTCCTTCATACAATTGTTGCGCACCACTTTCCAATTGATCGGAAGCCGATACGATTTGCGAAATATCACCAGCTAAATCAGGAATATTGCTTGTCGTCAATTCCTTTAGATCAAAATCACTGGAAATACCAATCATGATATCGCCTAAGTCAAAGTTTTCCACATCGGCTTCAATCGTACAGTCATCACTGGCTTTTAATTGATTGACAACTTTATCCAAACCGGCACTTTCCAATGTATCGGCTAGGCCTGGAACACTGGCAAAGGCCAATACTTGGTTGGATCCATCATTCATGACTTTACCACTGGAACAAGTGACATTGGAATAATTTCCGGTTTTTAGATTCAAGATTCCACCGGCTAAATAGCCTGGATGAACGATTACACCATCGGATGTTGTTTTAGAAATCAAGTTGGTGAAGTGAACATTGATCTTCATATGGCCAGATTTGCCTTCCATTTGTTTGGCACTCATCGTTTTGCCATCCATCGAATAGGTAATGTTGACTTTGACTGGCAAAGCTTTATTGGTGGATCCTTGATAATAGACATCATCGCCTTTGGCATTCCATGTATAGGTATTGCCATTTTTGATTGGATCTTCATCCGTCTTGATATTTTCGACATGTTTCAGATCCAGATCTTCTTTGATGTTATGGATTCCATCCCCATCGTGTAACCAACTCGATACAATGGTACTCGATACGGTTCCATCTGGATTCACAACGGCATATACGGTTTCTGTTTTCTGGGTTGGGTTCGCATCGGTATTACTTTCAGCAAAAACCGGAGCTGTAAACATACTACCTGCCATCGTGGCACTGACCAAACAAGCCCCCAATGCTTTTAATGTCTCCTTGCGGATTCCTCTATTCTTCGTCTTCACTTGAGATCCTTCCTTCCTCTACTTGACCTACTGGCCATCCTTTTGTCGTTTTTTCAATAAATTTATGACATAACAATAATAATGATGGTAAAACAAATAAGATACATGCCACACTGATCAAAGCCCCACGGGCCAACAATAAGCACATACTTCGTAATAAATCCATCTTGGCAAAGATACTTACACCAATACATGCGGCAAAGAAACTAAAGCCCGATGTCAAAATCGATGTACATGTATGTTTGATGGAGGATCCAATCGCATGTTTGACATGTTTTCCTTTGGTTAATTCTTCTTTGAAACGTGATGTCATCAAGATAGCATAATCAACCGTAGCTCCCAATTGGATCGTACCAATAACGATACCGGCAATGAACGGTAAGACCGTACCGGTAAAATATGGAATACCCATATTAATGTTGATCGCATATTCGATCGTTGCGACCAGAATGATAGGTAAGGCAAAGGATTTAAAGGTAAAGACAATGATCACAAAAATCAAAATAATGGATACAATGTTGACCATTTGGAAGTCAATATTCGTGATATTGATCAAATCATCTTCCAATTTACCTTCGCCACCGATCACGGCTTTTTTATCATATTTATGAATGATCGTATCGATCGCATTCAATTGTTTGGTTTGTTTGCTGGTAGCAGGTCGATAATCGCTATTGACGATCAAGAGTCGTTTGCCACCATTGTTCAAGATGTCTTTCACGGCTTGTGGTTCAAAGGAAGATGGTACGCCAGGACCGACAAATTCTTCATAGGCCAAGACATTGGTGATGCCATCCACTTTCTTGATTTCTTTACAGATCTTTTGTACATCTCGAGTCTTGACTGAATCATCCACTAAGACGAAATGGGTCGTTGTCATATCAAAGTCTTTTTTCAATTGATTGGTACCAATGACCGATTTAAAGGATTGTGGCATATTGGCAACCAAATCATAGTACGATTGCGTATGTGCTTGCGCATAGACCATTGGTGCAAAGGAAAGGAAGAAAACCGCTAAAATGGCTTTATGATGATTGATGATCCAAGCTGGTAATTTCACCATTGGACGAATCAATACTTTATGTTTCTTCTTTTCGATTTGTTTATCGAAGATCATCAACAAACTTGGTAATACCACGATCGTTGAAATAACACCCAAAATAACACCTTTGGCCATGACCAAACCAATATCGCGGCCCAATGTCAATCGCATGGCACACAAAGCCATAAAACCAGCAATGGTCGTGATTGAAGAAGAACTGATCGAAACAAAAGTGGCTTGAATAGCCTTGCTCATGGCTTCTTCATTATCACCTGGATGTCGTAGTTTTTCTTCTTGGTAACGATGCAACAAGAAGATGGAATAGTCCATCGTAACAGCCAATTGTAAGACCATGGCCAAGGCTTTGGTGATATAGGAAATTTCACCGAAGATGATGTTGGTACCAAAGTTATATACAATCGGGAACACAATCCCTAACATAAATACAAAAGGTGCAAAGTTGCTTTCCAAACCAAGCCACAAGACACAAAGAACCAGCACAACAGCTACCGCTGAATAGATTGGCATCGAATGATCTAGATCTTCCTTGATATCTTCGGACATGGCCGACATACCACCTAAGAAACAATCCTTATCCGCTACTTTTTTGATGTTGGCAATCGCATTCATCGTTCGTGTCGATGAGGTTCCCTCATCAAAAGTGATGATCATCATGGTTGAACCCTTATCCGAATACAACATTTTTTGTAAGCTATCCGGAATGGCTTCTTTTGGAATCGTGACATCTAAGACATCATCACGCCAATATACTTTTTTTACACCGTCAATCTTTTTGATCTCATTTTTCAATTTGACGACATCTCGATCTTTCATGCCATTGACGACAAGTTCATCCACACTGGCTAGATCAAAATCATCGCCAAGGATCTTTTGTGCCTGCATGGATTCAACATCACTTGGCAAATACGATAATAAATCATAATTGACACGTGTGTTCAGATATCCAAATATACTTGGAATCAGTAAAATAATCGCCAGAATCAGAATCTGGTTACGAAATTTTACAATGAATCTGGATAATTTTTCCATATCGCTTCCCCCGTTTTCGTTGAATAGTATAGAGCTACTTTGACCATGAGTCAATTTTTATATCCACTTTTTATCCACTTTTTAGACAATTTTGGACATATAACTAAAATAATTGACCAATGGTTCAGGTTTCTTTATAATACGTGTGACGAAGGTGAAGAAATGAAATCCAAAATTTTGGAAAATAAGAAACAAAAAGAAAATAAATTATTGAAAAGTGCATTTGATTTATTCACAACAAGAGACATCGATACGGTCACCATTTCGGAAATTGCCCGGCATGCCGGTGTCGCCAAAGGAACTTTTTATTTATATTTTAAAGATAAAGATCAAATTCGAAATATCTTGATTTCACGAGAATCGCGGCGAATTTTCTTAAATGCCCAAAAAGCACTGGAAGAAAATGACATTCGTGGTTTTGAAGATGCCATTATCTTTATGATCAATCATATCCTCATGGAATTGAAAAAAAATCGTTCCATCTTGGCTTTCATTGAAAAGAATCTTTCCTGGGGCATCTTTTCAGATTATGTTCAAAATGCATTTGCAGATGATGAATTGCATATAAAGAATGATTTTATTCAGTTAGCCAAAAAAAACCACTACCAGTTTAAAGATCCAGAAGTGGTCATGTATATTATCATCGATATGGTAGGAAGTACTTGTTATTCCAGTATCATCAACAACAAGCCTCTGCCCATTGATCAATATAAACCCTATTTATTTGATGCCGTACGCGCTATCTTGCGTACCGGCAAAACTAACGAAAAATAATATAAATCAGATAGACGACATAGATGACGACAAACAAAGCCCCTTTGGAACGCGTCATCTGGTCGTCTTTTTTGGCAATCCAAAGGGTAAAACAAGCCACGACAACTAAGATCCAGGCATCCATGATATTTTCTGTTAAAGCCGCAATCGGCGATAAAACACTGGAAACACCCAAAATAAAAATGATATTCAAGATATTCGAGCCAATGGCATTTCCTAAAGAAAGGCCGCTCTCCCCTTTTCGGGCTGCTACAATACTGGTCATCAATTCTGGCAAAGATGTACCAATCGAAACAATGGTCAAACCAATCAAGGTATCCGATAAGCCCAAGAGTTGCGCAATTTTGGTTGCACTATCGACAACCAGATTTCCACCCAAGATAATAGCAGCAATGCCAACAACGATATAAACGATGCTCATCGGTGCACTTAACGTTTTAGCATTCTCTTCTTGGGTTCGATTTTGCATGGCACTCCTAATCAAAGTGCCAATATACATAACCAATAACACCAATAGGATCAAGCCTTCCCAGCGATCCAAATACCCATTGATACTGACAAAAACAGCTAATAAAAACGATACAAACAAATTGATCTTCAAATCCCGACGAACAATATCTTTATCCATGATAAATGGTGTGATCAAAGCCGATGCACCCACAACGACCAACGTATTAAAGATATCTGAACCCACCACATTGGATATAGCCAATTCGTTGTTGCCAACCAAGCCAGCCGTAATGGAAACCGAAGCTTCTGGTAAGCTTGTCCCCAGTGCCACAATGGTCAAACCAATAATGACCGATGGCACCTTTAACATCCGTGCCACCGATGAAGATCCATCCACAAACCAATCGGCACCCTTCACCAAACAAAGCATACCAACGATCAATAACAAGATAGTCATAATTTCACCTCAATATGTATTTAGTGTAGCATAAAAATCATCAATAAAATGGTTGCAATAAAAAAATGGTCATGGTATCATAGAAAAGCACTAAGCAGATGCCTCCATAGCTCAGCGGTAGAGCGTCCGGCTGTTAACCGGCAGGTCATAAGTTCGAATCTTATTGGAGGCGCCACTTTTATTTTAGTGCCTCCATAGCTCAGCGGTAGAGCGTCCGGCTGTTAACCGGCAGGTCATAAGTTCGAATCTTATTGGAGGCGCCAGTATGATCAATAAACATCTCAGATTTTCATGGGATGTTTTTTATTACATATAACAATTACAAAAAGGTGCAACCCAATTGTCGCACCTTTATACCGATCTTGTTTGTTGTTCATCATAATTCAATTATACAAAATCAATTTGATCCCTTTTCTTCTGTTAACTTTTGATACATTTTCATCAATTCACTAACAACCTCAGACTCCGACATATCATAATGAAATCCATATGCATCCATGACAGCTTTATCATTTTCTTGATGAGCTTTCACAAGTTCTGGATACATCCATTCGTTATCCGGATCATACATCTCCGCTAATGAACTATCCGGATATAAGGAACGAGCATCAAGTATAGCCTGTGCAGTTCGGATGGAGTAGGCCATGGAAAGTTATTATAGACATTTTTAACCGAATATCTATAATCAGACTTCAATCTTCCCGCAACCACACGCATCCAATTATTATGAATAGATGATGCTAATACCCCAAACATTAATAAACTAGCATCCGGCATAATAATATTAGCATCACTCGCAATAGTATGGTAATCCATATAACCAATAGGTATATATTCCCGTCTTTCTGAAGAAACACGAGGAATAATCAAGTAATTAGATTTTGGCTGCCGTATTTCTCCAAATAACCAGGGAGTGCTAGCCAATTTTTTGGTTGCTATTCTATCACTACCCTTTCTAATTTCTTTTACCATTTGAACTCTATTATAAATTGGAGGTATTGCTTTAATTTCAAAGGTTTCAATATCTGTAAGCCACAAACAATATCTTATTTTGTTGTGCAAAAATTCTTCAGATCCAACTATTGGTTTAAACATTTTCTTTGAATCTGGATATTTTTTTGTTATTTCAAGCATCTCATTCTCAGAATAGTTGCTTAATAATCCTTTATCATTAGGCATACTCCCAAAACTCGCTTTGCTAACATTACACAAGGGAATTGATTTATTTTCGATAAATACATCTGGTGCATCCATAAGATATCCATTTATATTTTCTGCATATTGATATTTTTCACCGGTAAAAATACGTTTTTTTCTACTATTAACAGCAACACTAAAGCCGATAATAACACAATGAACATGTGCTTTTATATGCGCTTCACTATCCCATCGAAATGTACGATAAGCAAAATCGAAATGTAATCCTTTTTCAAAAAGCGGTTTCCATAAATTTGCTACTGCTTCACCCTGCGTAACAGAATTCGTAGAAACCAACGCTCCACGAATATTAGTTTCAGCCATCATTTCCATTGATTTTTTGTACCAGCAGGAAACATAGTCTAAATTTCCAACATGCTTCCATTTCTTTCCAAAAATACTAAGAACATCATTCTTTTGATCAACTGACATTAATCTGGCACCAATAAATGGTGGATTTCCCATAATGTAATTTAGTTCACTTGCTGGTATCACGTCATTCCAATCCATTCTTAAAGCATTACCTTCAATGATGTTTGCATTGGTTTTCAATGGTAAGAATTCATAATCTGTCATCATGATCAGTGATGTTTCATCCATCATTTGAGATTCTGCTATCCATAATGCTGTTTTGGCAACAGTGACTGCAAAATCATTAATTTCAATTCCATAAAATTGATCAATATTTACTTTAATAGGATTAAAATCTTCCTCCGATGCATATAAATCAAATTGATTTTTATTAATGATTGAAATAATTTTATTTTCCAATTTTCGCAAGCATAAATACGTTTCGGTCAAAAAGTTACCGCTGCCTGCTGCTGGGTCCAAAAAATATAAAGATGCCAATTTGTTCTGAAATTCTCGTAGGTGTGCATTACGTATTTTTTCACGTTTGATTTGCATGATTTGATTGAATTCATCTTTCAAATCATCTAAAAACAATGGATCAATGACTTTATGGATGTTTTCAATCGATGTATAATGCATACCACCTTTTCGTCGTGTTTCTGGATTCAATGTTGATTCAAAGACTGCCCCAAAGATCGTTGGGCTAATATCTGACCAATCAAACTCATCCGATGCTTGATCTAACAGCATAGTCCTTAATTCATCAGTGAATGGAGGTATCAATACGTTTTCATCCGCAAACAAGCCGCCATTTACATACGGAAATGCTTTAAGCTGTTCTGACAAATACGGATCTCTCTCTTCATTTTTTGTATTTAATACCTTAAATAAGGTTTTAAGTGCCTCTCGTATATTTTCTGCCGAATATTGAGAAAGATAGTCATGAAATTGATTTTTCTTTTCAAATAATCCTGCATCTTCGGCATATAAACAAAACACAAGTCGTACACATAACTTATTTAAATGCTCATACATTATTTTTTCGTCAAGAGGTGCCAATTTATATTGTTCTAACAAGGAGTCATAGAGTTTACCAACCAATTCACCAGCTTTTATTGATAATTCTTGTTCCTTAATCAAATGATGGTTTGTTTGTGAAACAAGAAAATTCATTTGATAGGCTTGTTTTGACAATTCACTTAATTCGATATGCAATGAATCTTTTTCTGGCACTGATTTATCCATGTCATAGATATAAAATTCTTTAAAATTACATGTAATGATCCATCTTGGTTTTTCCGATAATTTTAGATCATCACTGTATTGCTTTGCTTGCTGATATGCATTTAGATATAGTCCACCCGATTGTCTGATTGGTTTTAATAGATCTTTCGCTATATCTTTCTGTTCGATCATGACTAATGTACTAGAAATATAACCATCAATAAAATTGGTTGTATTCGTATGGGAATTCTTTACTCTTTTTTCAAAACTAATATATTCGGTTGGTTGTTTTACATCATAAACATTCTGCAATAAATCAATCCAAAATGATTGATTATCCGACTTTTCATTTCCTCTACCAGCCCATCTTTCTGCAAATTCTTTTGCTTCTCTTTTTTTGTTCTCTATCATTCATGCGAAATTTTCCTTACTATGTAATTATTATAGCAAATGTTGGTATCGATAAAACATCATACAGAACACTAGCTTTTTATGATTGTATTGTCTATCATGGTAAAAGATTAAATATGGATCTTATAAACAAATGATAGAGAAATATTTACATATACCTACTAGCATACATCGAATTTTGGTACTTCTTAGGATACTTGAATCCTATTAAACGAGTTGTTAGAATGTTTTTAGTGTTAAAATGTTTTCCAAAGTACCGGTCACAGGATATTGTCCAATACTTTCTTTATGCATTTTCTTTCGTATCAAAAGTAGTGGCATAGCCAATCGCAGTATTCGCACATCGGACAAAAGATGGACATTTTTTGAAGGGATGTGCTTTTATGCAAACGATTATAGACTGGTTATCACAATACTGGTATCGCAATTATACCGATATTCTGCAAGGAATTGTCTTTGCCGCCGTTACATTATTTCTCGTTTTTAAAGACACGGACAGAAGTACCAAAATCAAAAAATGTATTCTATCCTTTCTTGTCTCTTACAATACAGCTGAGATCATTTCCTATGCAACGTATGCTGGCTTCACTTCTTTTCTATCTATACAGGGGACTTTTCTGGATTTCTTACTTGCCTCAGGCTGCCTTTTATTACCGGTGTTTATTCTAATTCCGCTGTATGCAAAAGTACTTGCCATCCAAGGACCCGGTGCTGCTTTCTTGTATGCTCTTTTTTTCTGCTCCAATTGTTTAGCCATGTTACTTGCCCAGAGTGTATGGCAACGCATGTGTATCACAATTGCATTAAGCATTGCCCTAACATGGTACTTTCAACAGGAAATCCGCTATCTTTTTTTTGAAAAATCCATGCTTCAAATGGACCACCGATTTCAGGGAACTGCATATGCCTTTATGGTTCTGATTGGTGTGGAAGCCGAGCTTCCACGAATTGTGCTTGATGGCAGTCCAAATGGAGTCGTAAATGCACTTGCTTATGGGGTTTCCATAGCTGGTATTGCGCTTATTCTCTTCTTTGTATTTTTCATGAAATTCAACTTTTTTGCCATCATGAAGTATGAAAACTACATCCGCAGCCAGGACGAAGATAGCACCACTGGCGCAAAGAGCCTGACTTACTTGATTGAGCATGGAAGAGACATGATTTTAAAAGCACAAACCACAAATGAAGAATTTGCCGTTTTTTATACAAATCTTGAAAATCTTCACGATGTAAATATGATTCACGGTTATGATGCTGGTACCAAAATTCTTCAAAAGACAGCAGCACTTTTGGCTGCACAGTTCCCGGATGGCATCGTCGCTCGCGTATCCGGTTCCCACTTTGCCGGCATCATACCTCTTGCAAATATAGAAAACAAATTCAATCTAGCAGCTAAACAAATTGAGGGACTGAGCTTAGATGAAGCACTGCACCTAAAAGTTGGCATCTATCCCATCCCTGTGGCAACCCATACCACAAGACACGAAACGGAATTATCCTATGATGAGCTAACAACAATGGTGGATCTTTCCGCCTATGCAGTCCGCTACCAAAAGGATTCCCGACAAGTTGTGCAATATTTCGAAGAAGACCTCAAAAAACAGGAAGAAATTCGCTTACATGTCATAAGTAGCATAGACAAAGCCGTACAAAATCAATGGCTACGTGTCTACTATCAGCCCCTTATCCATATCCAAAGTGGAAAACCGGCCGGATTTGAGGCTCTATCTCGCTGGGAAGATCCTGTATATGGCCTGCTCACACCCGATAAGTTTGTTCCTTCGCTTGAAAATCTCAGATTGATCTACAAAGTAGACTTAAACGTCCTTTCCACCTATGGAAGAGAAATACAAAAAATTCAAAAAATTGGGTTGGAACCACTTCCCATTAGCTTTAATATCTCGCGAACCGATCTTGAATCTGGTATTGATCTCTATGGCGAAATCGAAAGAATTGTGAATGCACTTGCCATCGACAAAAACCTGATTCATATTGAAATCACAGAAAGTGCACTGAACGGCGATTCCCTTATCATGCCTCAGGCAATCAAACATTTCCATCGTATGGGATTTGAAGTCTGGATGGACGACTTTGGATCTGGTTATTCCTCCCTCAACGTTCTAAAAGATTATCCTTTCGATGTAATTAAGATCGACATGGAATTCATGAAAAAATTCGATGAGCGTTCCAAACAAATCGTGCGCTCCATCTGTGAAATGGCTACATCACTTGGTACTCGAACAGTAGCCGAAGGGGTAGAAACTAAAGAGCAGCTTCAATTCCTGCAACAAATTGGTTGCACCTATGCCCAGGGCTATCTTTCCAGCAAACCAAAACCTGTACAGGAATTCTTTAGCCTCCTACCAAAGCGCCCATCCAATTCCTAGTATGAACAGGCCGCCAAAATTATTGATAAGAAATGGGAATACAATACAGAATCGATTTTGAATTGCGGTTTATCAAAATGCACAAATCACTTCAGTGCCTATGATGACAAGTAAACGAGAGTGCAATCTAGACTGTGTAAGTTAGTTAGATGCGTACGGCTAACTAATGAAAACAGTTTAGATTGCACTCTATATATATTGACCCAATTCAATCACCATCAACCGACATATCGATTTTTGTCCTACCCATAAAATACCAACCATATCCTACTAGATCGGCTAAGAACCAACCAATGGGTATGGCCATCCAAATCCCTATTTCACCAAGGGTAGGTGCCAATGCATAAGCCAATAATACTCGAGTACCTAAGGAAAGAATGGTCAAGATCACTGAAATACCCGGTTTTCCCATTCCACGAAAATAGCCATAGAGAAGAAATAAACAGCCAATACCTATATAAAAAGTGCCTTCGATGTGTAAATAACGAATTCCACACCATAGGACTTGTGTTTCCTTGGCTTGCACGAAAAGTTGCATCAATGGTTGGGCAAACACAAAGACCAACAATGAGATCACGGCTGAAAAGAGGATGGTCATCGTTGTTGCGATTCGAAATCCTTGTTGTTGGCGATCGATTCTTTTGGCACCCTCATTTTGAGAAATAAAAATAGAAAAGGCATTCCCAAAATCTTGTACTGGTAAATACGCAAAGGTATCGATCTTTACACCAGCGGCAAAAGCAGCCATAGTTATTGGACCAAACGTATCAACTAGACGTTGAACCAACAAAATGCCAAAGTTCATACACGATTGTTGCAAACAAGTCATCAACGATAAGCCTAGCAAATCATGCAAGATCGTTGGGTCAAAGACCCAATCTTGCCGATGGAGAATGAACGATCGATACGTTTTCATATAATACATACTGATACCCGATCCGGATACATATTGTGCAAGGATGGTTGCGATGGCTGCTCCGGCAATGCCCCAATGAAAGCCAAGTACAAACAAAAGATCCAAACCAATATTCAATCCAGCCGATAGACCAAGAAAGACTAAAGGAATCACTGAATTTCCTATCGAACGTAACAAACACGAAAAAAAATTATAGATGGATACAGCCAACAAGCCCATGAAAATGATTTCTACATAGATGCGCATAGAATCATAGATGGCTTGTGGTACAGCTAAAAAATGAAGAATGGGATCCATCCATACATAGAGTGCTATATTCAATAGGATCGTAATCAAAATGATCAAACAAAATGCATGCAAGATACCTAATTGTAAACGATGGATATTTCCCCTTCCCCATTCCATTGAAAATAAGACACCGGCTCCCATGGATAGACCTAAGAAAATGGAAGTCAAAAAGGTCATCAACGCATAGGCCGAACCAACCGCTGCCAATGCGTTGCTGCCAATAAAGCGTCCCACGATCAATGTATCACTCAGATTATAGACTTGTTGCAACAAATCACCAAGAATCATGGGCAAGGCAAAAAGAAGCAATCCTTTTCGTATGTCACAAGTTGTAAGATCCATACTTTTCCTTCTTTCATTTCGAATACATATTATTTCTATTTGATATAATTTATATAGATTAATTTTCTATTTGAAATATATCACGTTCATTATGAAATTGCAATTCCATCAAACCTTGGTACAATAAAAGCAGAAAAG
>NZ_JAXDRQ010000065.1:0-2697 GCF_034090965.1 Absicoccus sp.
GTCGATGAAGATGAGCTAAAGCATAATCTTGAACTGATGAATAATCGGCCACGAAAGTGCCTTGGCTATAAGACACCAAATGAAGTTATGAACGAAACAGACTCACATACATCGTGTTGCACTTAATTTGACAATTCATCAAAAGAAAAAAAGTAATCGAAATCAGGGCGGTAAAGCCAAAGGCACAAAGCCAGGAAGTACGTGTGGTTTTTCGACAGCGTGCATAGTTTTTGGCGGCATAGTTTTGTGAAATAAAAGTCATGGTGGCTTGGGTGAAGCCATAGACGATGAAGTAACAAATATATTCAAAATTTAAGGCGGCCGCATTTCCCGCAACGCAAGCCGATCCAAAGTGATTCACAGCGGCTTGAATAACGACATTCGATATCGAAAAAATCAAACCTTGGAGTCCGGCTGGTAGACCAATCCAAAGAATGGCACGAAGATGTTCTTTTTGGATTCCCAACTTATGAATGTCTAAATGAAGCATGCCTTGTTCATGGATCAAGGTGTGGAAAATCAGAAAGCTACTGAGACCATTGGCAAGGGTCGTGGCCAAGGCCACTCCATCGGCATTGCGATGAAAGCCAAGGACAAAGACCAAATTTAAGCAGACGTTGACAATTCCTGCAATGATAAGAAAAAATAAGGGTCGTTTGGTGTCGCCAATCGATCGTAAAACAGCCGATCCAAAATCATAGATCATTAAAAAGGGCATTCCACAAAAATAGATGCGTAAATAGAGCGTGGCCATATCAATCACATCGGTTGGTGTATTTAATATATGTAAGACGGGTTTGGCAATGATCTGGCCAATGATCAACATCAAAAAACCACTAATAATGGCGAGGACAAAACTGGTGTGGAGCACTTCATTGGCTTGATCTTCTTCTTTAGCACCAATACAACGCGCGATAATGACATTGGCACCAATGGATAGGCCTGTAAAAAAGGTCACGATCATATTGATCACAGGGGCATTGGAGCCAACGGCGGCCATGGCTTGACTGGAAGCAAAATGGCCGACAACCGCGGTATCGGAAGCATTGAATAGTTGTTGGAGGATGTTGGAAAGCGCAATAGGAATCGCAATAATACATAAGTTTTTATAAATGCTGCCTTCCAACATATTAATAGCGTGTTTATTTTCCATGATCATAGTTCTCTTTCTTACGTGCCTTATTCTATCACTTCCTTTTTTTTTATAAAGTGGTTGAAACTGGTATATAAAAGTGGTATATATGAATTGTCGAAGGAGATATCAATTATGAAAGTTATTGTTTGTGAAAATTACGAAGAAGAATCAAAAAAAGCATATGAAGTCATGAAAGATGTGATCACGAAGAATCCACATGCTGTATTGGGTTTGGCAACGGGATCAAGTCCTGAAGGTTTATATAAAGAAATGGTCAAAGACCATGAAGAAAATGGTACAAGTTATGAAAATATCACTTCTTATAACTTGGATGAATATGTAGGCATCGATCGCAATCATCCAGAATCCTATTATTCATTTATGCATAAACATTTATTTGATCATGTCAACATCAAACCGGAAAATACCCATTTACCAGAAGGTAGTACACAAGCCGATGCGGATGCTTATGAAGCCGAATTGAAAAAGGTCACGATTGATTTGCAGCTACTTGGAATTGGACGAAATGGCCATATTGGCTTCAATGAACCAGGTACATCGTTTGATGCCCCTACCCATATTGTTGATTTGACTCAAAGCACGCTGGAAGCCAATAGTCGTTTCTTTGATAATGACATCAATAAAGTACCACATCAAGCCATGTCAATGGGTCTAGGTTCGATCATGCGTTCCAAAAAGATCTTATTGGTTGCCGATGGAGAAGCCAAAGCCGATGCGGTAAAGGCCATGGTAGAAGGTCCGGTTACGGAACAAGTTCCAGCTTCTTTATTACAGAAACACCCAGATGTTGTGGTTGTTTTAGATAAAGCAGCGGCTTCTAAATTATCGAAATAGTTTTTTCCCCCTCTCTAGGTCGAAGGACATCCTTCGGCCTTTTTTGTATAATAAAGAAAAGCGAGGATATACAATGAAAATTTTAGTGATTCGGCATGGCACGACCGATTGGAATGATAAAAACTTAGCACAAGGTTCGACAGATAATCCTTTAAATGAAAGAGGAAAGGAACAAGCTAAAAGAATGGGAAAACAGTTATGTGGATTGGGTATCAATAAACTATATAGTTCACCCCTTCTTCGGGCTCGACAAACCAGTCAGATCATTGCCCAGGAATTAGAAAATGAAATACCGATTCAATATACACCCGCTTTACGAGAACAGGATTTTGGGATCTTTGAAGGTGTCTTGCGAAATGATGAACAGTACCAAATTGAAAAACATCAGTATTTTAAACGATTTAAGAATGGGGAATCCTTTTTGGATGTCGCGGCTCGTGTATATCCTTTTCTGGATGAATTGATCGCAACTTCAAACGATCAAGATGTGATCTTGTTGTCGTGTCATGGTGGGATTTGTCGGATGATTGCTAGTTATTTTGAAGACTTGGATAATGATGCGTTTGCTTCTTATTTTGTCAAAAATTGTGAGGTGAAATCGTTTGAAATTAAAAAAATGCAAAAAAGATAAAAAAAGGGGTTGCATAAGGCAGATAGATTTGATAATATAACTGAGCACGCGAAAGCGTGACGATCTTTGAAAACTG
>NZ_JAXDRQ010000066.1:0-44582 GCF_034090965.1 Absicoccus sp.
GGTGGATTTAAAACCGCCATCATCAAAGCTACAGCCTGTCGTTGACCACCTGATAATAAACCAATCGGCGTCTTCATTCGATCTTCCAATCCCATATTCAACGTTTTTAACTTTTCTGCAAAGAAAGCACGATCCTGTTTATTGACAGCCATCGAAAACAAGCCACGATTGGAACGAGAATATGCCAATGCCAAGTTTTCTTCCACACTCAAATGACTCGCCGTCCCCATGGAAGGATCCTGAAATAATCGACCAATATTTCGAGCACGCACATGCTCTTTTTCATGGGTGATATCTTTACCACCCAAAATGATCTTACCCTCACTAACGGATAATTTTCCAGCAATGACATTAAAGAAAGTAGATTTACCTGCTCCATTGCTTCCTAAGATCGTAATAAAATCACCATCATTGACATCTACGCTGACATGCGACAACGCTTTCTTTTCTAATGAAGTTCCTTGATTAAACGTAACCGATACATCTTGTAGACTAAGCATTTTCTGGCCCCTTTCTTTTACGTAAATATGGAATCGAAATGGTAATGGCAACTAAGATAGCAGAAATCAAGTTCATATCGCCAGATGGAACACCAAACTGCAAAGCCAACGTATATAAGAACCGATAAATACAAGCCCCTAAAATTGCTGCAAACAAACCAAAACCAATGGTATGTTTTTGTAAGATGGCTTCACCAACAATGATACCAGCTAAACCAATGACCATCATTCCGGTACCACCAGTCACATCCGCAAAATGATTGTATTGCGCAAACAAAGCACCCGATAAAGCAACCAATCCATTGGATAACGCAAAACCAATGATCTTCATCGTATCCGCATTAATCGAACTGGAACGAACCATCGCTTCATTGTTTCCCGTAGCGCGAATGGCCAGTCCCAAATTGGTCTTAAAAAACCAATACAGCAAGAAACCAATCAAGGCAACGATTGGGATCAATGCCAACAAAGGCTGATCGATCTTATCGAAAATGGTTGCATTGGCCGGATCTAAAGAAATCAAAGGCATATTGGGTAGATTGCCCATGATACGCAAATTGATGGAATACAACCCAGTCATTGTAATGATACCCGCTAATAAAGGCTGAATATGCATCTTGGTCTGCAACAAGGCCGTAATGATCCCACAAACGCATCCTGCCAAAAAAGCCGCAAATAAACCAATCATCGGTGCTCCTGCCATCGTCATGATGGCTACTGTCGCTGCACCCGTTGAAAAAGACCCATCCACGGTCAGATCGGGAATATCTAAGATACGAAACGATATATATACACCCAAAGATAATACCGATAAAACCAATCCCAATTCAATTGCTTTTAATATAACTGCACTTGACATATTTTCTCCCCTCTATCCTACAATTTGTAGCTTCTTATTCTGCGCAACGGAATCCGGCAAAGTGATACCCAATTGTTTTAACGTCTTTTTATTCACATAAATAAATAAATCCTTTTTATAGACTTTTACCGGAATATCACCCGCTTTTTTGCCTTTTAAGATCTGATCGACCATATCGGCGGTTTCTTTTCCCAATTGGGCATAGTCAATCCCGACCGTGGCCAATCCTCCATCTTTTACCATTGAATCGGCACCAACATAATAAGGAATTCCTGCATCCGTAGCCGTCTTGGAAAGAGAAGGCATGGCACTAGCCACCGTATTGTCATTGGGTGATAAAAGCACATCCACCTTTTGACACAAAACCGAAGCCGATGTCTCTAATTCGGTGATGTCTTTTCCGGTTCCTTCAATCAAGGTCAATCCATGACTGGCACAATACGACTTTGCCTTTTTTAAGTTTGCCACACTATTGGTTTCTGAAGCATTGTACAAAAAACCAACCGTTTTCATATTTGGCATTAGCGTCTTGGCTAATTCCAAGATTTGATCGATCTGTACCTCATCACTTGTCCCTGTGATATTTCCACCTGGATGTTTTAGATTGGAAACCAATTGAGCCCCAATCGGATCGGAAACAGCAGAAAATACCACCGGGATATTTTTCGATACACGCGCGGCCATTTGTGCGGTTGGTGTCGCAATGGCCACGATCACATCACTTTGTTTATCTTCAAATTGATTCACGATCGAATTCAAATTGGCCACTTGACCCGAAGCATCGGCATAATTCAATTCAATGTTCTTGCCATCAACATAGCCCAATCGCTTCATTTCTTTTTTGAAATTATCACGAATCAAATTAAGTGATGGATGCGAAACCAATTGAGCAACCGATACGACCGGTTTATCATGTGCCATGGATTGACAACCACTCAAAGATAAGCTCAATGCCAATATGGCAGCTAATATTTTCTTCATACACACCCTTCTCTCTAATAAAAAAGCCTGTATGTAAAAACATACAGGACAAAATACAAATTCTGCGGTACCACCTGAATTGATATCATTCGATATCCACTCATCCATTTAACGCATGGCACGTCTTGGCTACTCTATTCACCTCGCCCTCGGAAGTCCATTTGCGAAATTGTTACCATCTGGCTTGCACCATCCCAGACTCGCTTCGGCACATCTTTTCGTTTGATCTCTTCTTCAACGGTTTGTTTTATCATACCGGATGGTTAAGCGAAAATCAACCCAACATCATCCGATCATTCGCAAATTCATCGCCATGTGCTTCGGCAAATTTTTTCAACAAATCATTCACTGATAATTTTTGTTTCTCTGCACCACGCACATCATAGATGATCTTACCTTCATGCATCATGATCAAACGATTGCCAATCGCAATCGCATCCTTCATATTATGCGTGATCATCAATGTCGTTAAATGTTGGGATTCGACAATTTCGACCGTTAGATCCAATACCTTCTTTGCGGTACGAGGATCCAAAGCCGCCGTATGCTCATCCAGCAACAACAATTTTGGCTCAATCAAAGTGGCCATCAATAAAGTCAAAGCTTGTCTTTGGCCACCCGACAACAAGCCCACTTTACTGGTCAGACGATCTTCCAGACCGAGACCCAGTCGTTTCAATTCTTCTTTAAACTGACTTTCTTCCTCTTTGGTCACGCCCCATTTTAAAGAACGTGATTTACCACGACGATTGGCCATCGCCAAGTTTTCCAGAATGCTCATATTCGAAGCTGTTCCCATCATTGGATCTTGGAAGACACGACCAATCAAAGACGCTCGTTTGTATTCTGGTGCCAAAGAAATATCTTTTCCGGCCACATAGATATGACCACAATCAATCGGATATACTCCCGCAACCATGTTCAACATCGTGGATTTTCCGGCACCATTGCCACCAATGACCGTCGCAAAATCACCAGGTTCTAAATGTAAGTTGAGATCATTCAATGCTTTTTTTTCATTGATGGTTCCCATATTGAACGTTTTAGAGACATGTTCGATCCTAAGCATGATCACCCATCTCCTTTCCGGTCAATTTTTTATACATGGCCAATTGTTTTCGATGATCTAAGATCACCGGAACAGTCAAAGCAATACCAACTAAGATGGCTGTAAATAATTTCAGATCATCCGTTGATAAACCCAGCTGTAAAACGATGGCCACAATGATACGATAAATGATCGAACCAACCACGATTGACAACAAAGCCACAAAGAAATTTCCTTTACCACGAAAGATTACTTCACCAATGACGATCGAAGCCAATCCAATCACAATGGCACCAATGCCCTGCTTGACATCCGCATATCCTTGCGATTGCGTGACCAAAGCACCAGACAAGGCAACCAACCCATTGGAAAGCATCAAACCAAGTAGCTTCGTTGTATTGGTATTGACACCAAGGGCACGAACCATATGTTCATTATTTCCTGTCGCACGAATGGCCGACCCCATTTCCGTTCCAAAAAACCAATACAACAATAAAGAAACAACCAAAACAAAAATGACACCAATGATCAAGACTGACCAAGAAGATAAAATATGGGTCCAATTGTGGAAAATCTTAAACATGGTCGGACTTGCCAATAACGGCAAGTTCGAACGAGACATGATTCGCAAGTTAATGGAATATAGTCCAATTTGCGTCAAGATACCAGCCAAGATAGCCGGAATTTGACATTTTGTATGAAGTAGACCCGTAATACCACCAGCAATCAAGCCAGAAATAAATGCGCATAAAACAGCAATCAATGGATCTACACCATGTAGGATGGCAACCGCACAAACAGCACCACCTGTCGCAAAGGAACCATCCACACTTAAATCGGCAATATCCAACAAACGAAAGGTGATATATACACCCAATGCCATGACACCCCAAAGCACACCTTGACTAATGGCACCTTGTATAGCTAGTAGTATATTCATGCATTATTCTCCTATATCTGTCGCATCTTTATACTCATCGGGAATGGTGATTCCCAATTGATTCGCAACTTTACGATTGATGTACAATTGTAGATCATCCTTCGATTGATATTGGATCTTCATTGTCGCAGGATCTGCACCATTTAAGATCTTCACAGCCATCTTACCGGCTTGTTCCCCTAATTTTTCATAATCAATCGAATACGTTGCCAATCCACCACCTTCACACATATTGGATTCACCAACAATGCAAGGTAAATTATTTTCATTTGTCACCGAAGTCACACTCGAAATACTTTCTGCCAACATATTATCGGTAGGAATATATACCGCATCAACCTTACCAACCATCGATTCAGCTACTTGCTGGATCTGATTTGTTTCACTGACCGTGAAATCTTGCGATTCCATTCCTGCCTTTTCAATCGCTTTACGCGCTAATTTTGCCTGCACGATCGAGTTATCTTCACTCGAACAATACATGATTCCAACCTTTTTGGCATTGGGAACCAATTTCTGCAACAGTTCAATTTGTTCTTCAACCGGATTCAAATCACTCGTACCCGTTACATTTTCACCTGGTTTTTTATTGGATTGGACCAACCCAGCCGCTTTTGGATCGGTAACCGCCGAGATCACGATTGGAATATCATCGGTTTTTCCTTTTGCCGCCTGTGCTGCCGGTGTCGCAATCGCATAAATCAAATCATCCCCATCATTCACAAACTTATTGGCAATGGTCTCACAATTCGATTGGTCATTTTGCGCATTCTTGAAATCAATCTGACTCTTTTTATACCCAGCCTTTTTCAATTGTTTGACAAAACCATCATACGCTTTATCCAAAGCTGGATGCTCAGTGTACTGAATCACACCAATCTTCACGTCACTCTTGTCTTTCGTTGCGGTTCCACTGCTACAAGCAGTCATGGAAAGGCCCAATGCAATCGCAAGGGCAATTTTGCTTATTTTTTTCATTTCCCTTCTCCTTCTTACATTTTCTTACATTTTAACACATACGCTTACATAAAAAAAGCAGATATCCATTTTGAATATCTACCCTGCAAAATAAACGATATAACCCTGCACAAAAATGATGAGGATCAATAAAGGAATAATGACACTACAATACCATCGAACTGATTTTGGAAATCGAATACCCTGTCCACTATTGGCTTCCTGCAAGAAATGCTTCCATCCCCAACCTTTTTTGGCAGTACAAAACAATACATAGATCATTGATCCCAAAGGCAATAAATTATTCGAAACAATAAAATCCTCAAGATCTTGGATGGTTGTACCCGCACCCAAAGGTTGAATAAAAGACCATACATTGAAACCCAATGCACAAGGCAAAGATAAGATCAATACCCCAAAACAACTCACCAATAAATTTTGCGTACGATTCCATCCCGTTAATTCTTTGGTCATGGTCAGGATGTTTTGAAAAACCGCAATAATGGTCGTGAAAGCCGCAAAACTCATAAATAAAAAGAACAAAGCACCCCAAATATTGCCACCCGCCATATTCGCAAAAATATTGGGCAAAGAAACAAAAATCAAACCAGGTCCTTGTCCTGGATCGATATGATACGCAAAACAAGCCGGGATCACGATCAATCCTGCTACAATGGCAACAAACGTATCCAAGGCAACCACCTGCATCGCTTCCGAAGTCAAACGTCGATCTTTATCAATAAAAGAACCAAAGATTGCGATGGCCCCGATGCCTAAAGATAACGTAAAGAAGGCTTGTCCCATAGCCGCAAAAATCACATTTCCAATGCCATATTGTGTCATTTTATGAAAATCAGGCACGAGATAATATCTCAAACCAGCACTAGCACCTGGCAAAGTCACTGAACGAATCGCTAAAATGACCATCAAACCCAATAAACAAATCATCATGGTCTTAGAAACTTTTTCTAAACCGTCTACTAATCCTTTGGATACCACAAAAAAGCCCAGTACGACAACAAAGATCATATACCCAACATTGATACTTGGACTGGCCAACATATGGTTAAACGTCGCCGTGATTTGTTCTGCACTCGCATTTTGAAAAGAACCAATGATCATTTTATAGAAATAATACACCATCCAACCACAGACAGTCGTGTAAAACATCATTAATAAATAATTTCCAATCAAACACCAATATTTCATCCAGTGCCAATGCGTTCCTTTTGGCTCAAGGACATCAAACGATTGCGCCGCACTTTTTTGACTGGCCCGACCTACACTGTATTCCATGACCATGACAGGCAAACCTAAGATCAATAAAAAAAACAAATAAATCAATACAAAAGCAGCACCCCCATATTTTCCCGTAATATATGGGAAACGCCAAACATTTCCTAATCCAATAGCACAACCAGCACTGATCAAGATAAATCCCAATCGGCTGGAAAAACGATCTCGCATATTCAACTCTCCTTACATAACGGTACAATAGTATCAATAATCTGTATTTATTTCAATGATTCATCGTTTATGGTACAATCAAAAGGTATGTAGAAAGGAGTCCTTATGACACTGATATTACCTGAAAATTACGATCCTGTCTTGGATATACGCCATACCCAAGAAGCCATCAAATACATTCGTGACACATTTCAAAGAGAATTCGGCAACGAACTCCATCTTTCCCGCGTTTCCGCACCACTTTTTGTCACCAAAAGCTCGGGCTTGAACGACAATCTAAATGGCGTAGAAACCCCTGTACATTTTGATATGAAAGCTCTTCCGAATGAAGACATTGAAGTTGTGCATTCCCTTGCCAAATGGAAACGATTTGCACTTAAAAAATACGGTTTCCAAATGCATACCGGCCTTTACACCAATATGAATGCGATTCGCAAAGATGAAGACCTCGATAATTTACACTCTGCCTATGTGGATCAATGGGATTGGGAAAAGATCATCACCAAAGAAGAACGTAACGAAGAAACGCTTCGCCAAGTCGTTCGTCATATTTTTAAAGTGATCAAACACATGGAACACGAAGTTTGGTACAAATATCCAGAAGCGGTCAATCATCTACCCGACGATATTCACTTCATCACAACGCAAGAACTATTGGATCTCTATCCTAATCTGGATGCACGCCAGCGAGAAAATGCGATTGCTAAAAAATACGGTTGTGTCTTCATCATGAAAATTGGCGATACCCTTTCCAATGGCGAAAAACATGACGGACGTGCTCCCGATTATGATGATTGGCAACTCAATGGCGACATCATGTTCTGGTTTGAACCCCTCCAATGCGCATTGGAAATCAGTTCTATGGGCATTCGTGTTGATGAAAATTCTTTGGTTGAACAATTAAAGAAAGAAAATTGTACGGAACGCATGGAATTACCTTATCATCAAGCCATCCTCAATCGAGAGCTGCCCTATACCATTGGTGGTGGCATTGGTCAATCTCGTTTGTGTATGTTGCTGCTGAAAAAAGCTCACATTGGTGAAGTCCAAGCCAGCATATGGCCAGAAGATATGATCCAAGCTTGCAAAGCCCACCATATACAGATCCTATAAAAAAAGATCCCCTTAGGCGGGATCTTTTTTAATGCGTGCATTGGAATACGAATACTTGATTTCCATCGATGCGAAAGCAGAAACCGGAACTTCTTGATCGTTTAAATAATAGGCTCCCTTTTCAATTCGAGCATCAGCCCCATACGGTTTGCCTTCATAGACGATGGCCCCACAAAAAGCCAATGCATCCACGATTTCGGTTTCATCAAATGTGTCCGTTACCACATTGACCGAAACTATGGTTTTTGATAACTGTTTTTGACAATACGAATAAAACTTTTGCACTTCTTCAAACATAAAACCTCCAAAAAAAGGAGCTTCAAAAGCTCCTTATTCATCCATGGATGATGATTCTTCAGCTGGGGTATTTTCCGCCACCAACTTATCAAATTGTGTATCTGCTTCTTTTTGATGCATACGCTCTAAACGTTGATCACGTAATTCTTTCGCTTTTGCAGCTACCAAATCATTTTGTGGACGATGTCCATGACAACCGGTTCCTGCTGGAATCAGCTTACCAATCATGACATTTTCTTTCATACCACGTAAATGATCCGTCTTTCCTTTGATCGTTGCATCCGTTAATACTTTGGTCGTTTCTTGGAACGAAGCCGCCGACAAGAACGAATCCGTCTCTACGGACGATTTCGAAATACCCAACAAAATTGGTTTGAATTTTGCAGGTTGTTTTCCTTCCAACAAATATTTACGGTTGATACGCGTAATTTCATTCAACGATTTTTGAACACCAATATTCAGATCCGTATCACCTTTATCCGTCACAATGACATTACGCATCATCTGCATGATCATAACTTCCAAGTGCTTATCCGAAATCTCGATACCTTGTGATTGATATACCTTCTTGACTTCTTTCAAGATATAATCTTGCACTTCACGAACACCGGCAACACGTAATAATTCTTTTGGATCCAATGGACCTTCGGTCAAGGCTTCACCAGCTTCAATATGGTTTCCAACTCGAACCCATTCACGCAATTCCTGGTTGGCATTGATCTTATGCGAAACACTTTCTTTTTCGGAAGTGATGATCACTTCTTGACGCTTTGTACCTTCAATATTTTCAATCGAAGTAATTTCACCGGAAATCTGAGCAATAACAGCCACACCTTTAGGCTTACGTGCTTCGAACAACTCTTCGACACGAGGCAAACCTTGTGTAATATCACCCGTACCGGCACCGGCTACACCACCAGTATGGAAAGTACGCATGGTCAACTGGGTACCTGGTTCACCAATGGATTGAGCGGCCATGACACCAACAGCTTCACCAACTTCAACATCTTTACCGGTTGCCATGTTTTTACCATAGCACTTACGACATACACCTGTACTTGATTTACAAGTAAATACGGAACGAATATACATACCGGTAATACCCGCTTCAACAATTTTCTTGGCCATATCATCTGTAATATATTCATCACTTGCCAAGATCAATTCACCTGTATTTGGATCAACGACATCTTGTTTCGAATAACGCCCCGCGATTCGATCTTGGAAACTTTCGATAACGGTATTGGTCTTGCGATCAACAAGATCTTCGACCCAAGAACCTTTATCGGTTCCACAATCGTCTTCTTGGATAATGACACCTTGGGCAACATCCACCAAACGACGCGTCAAATAACCCGATTCAGCCGTCTTCAAAGCGGTATCGGTCAAACCTTTACGTACACCATGGGTCGAGGTAAAGAACTCACTTACGTTCAATCCTTCACGGAAACACGAATAAATAGGGACCTCGATGATGCTAGGTACAAATTCACCATGGGTTGATTTGGCATGTCCAGGACGCGCCATCAAACCACGCATACCGGCTAACTGTGTAAAGTTCGAACGGTTACCACGAGCACCGGAATCCGCCATCATAAAGATTGGATTCTTACGGTCCATGTTGGCAACCAAGCTATCCGCGATCTCATCTTTGATCGTATCCCACAAACCACTTAAGTGAGATTCCCACTCTTGCATGGTCAACATACCTTTACGTTGTAGACGTTTTAATTGTTCGGCCTTTTGACGACCTTCTTCCACTTTTTCTTCTTTATTTGGAGCCACTTCGATATCACTTAAAGCAACCGTGATACCTGCAACTGTTGAATATTTAAATCCCAAAGCTTTGATTTGATCCAATACTTCTGCCGTTTGATCCACGCTATAACGACGGAATACTTCGGCAATGACTTTACCTAAGTCCTTTTTTTTGACTGAGAAATCTTTACCATTCTCATCACGAATCGGTAAATTCGCAATATATTCTGGAATATCCGTGCCTGGTTTCACGAAATAACGTTCTGGCGTCTTTTCAAAGTTCGCTTTTGAAACTTCTTCGATAAATGGGAAATCACCGGGGAACATACTATTGAAAATGATCTTTCCAGGGGTGGTGACCAAATAATCATCGGCATGCACTGGATCGAAGCTGGATTTACCCACACCACGAACAGGTAAGGCAATACGTGAATGCAAATGAACCAAATGCGATTTATATGCCATCATAACTTCATCCACATCACTGTATACATGTCCTTCGGCTTCCGCAAATGTTTTCCACAAGGCAGCTTCTTTTGGACAATCCGCATCCATATAACGCTGACTTTCCTGCAAGAACTCTTCTTTGGTTTCTTCCATGGTCAAATAATAGTTACCCATGACCATATCCTGACCTGGCGTAACGATTGGTTTTCCATCTTTTGGACCCAAAATATTATGGGAACCCAACATCATGACCAAAGCCTCGGCACGAGCTTCTTCACTCAATGGAACGTGAATGGCCATCTGGTCACCATCAAAGTCGGCATTAAAGGCCGTACATACCAATGGATGCAGACGCATTGCTCGTCCTTCCACTAATTTTGGTAAGAAAGCTTGAATACCCAAACGGTGCAATGTAGGCGCACGATTCATCAATACAGGATATCCATCAATGACTTTTTCAACCACATCCCAAATACGTGTATCTTGTCTTTCAATTAATTTTTCAGCATTTTTAGGATTGGCAGCCAATCCCTCATTGACGATCTCATTAATGATGAATGGCTTAAACAAATTCACTGCCATTTCACGTGGAATACCACATTGATACATTTTCAGATCCGGTCCGACCGCTATAACGGAACGACCAGAGAAATCGACACGCTTTCCTAACAAGTTTTGACGGAAACGACCTTGTTTACCTTTCAATGAATGCGATAAGGATTTCAAAGGACGACCACCCGCACCGGTAATTGGCTTGGAACGACGACCATTATCGATCAAAGCATCTACGGCTTCTTGCAACATACGTTTTTCATTTTGAACAATAATGTTTGGCGTACCCAATTCCAATAATTTATGCAAACGATTATTACGCGTAATGACACGGCGATATAAATCATTTAAATCACTGGTCGCAAAACGTCCACCATCCAATTGCAACATGGGTCTTAGATCAGGCGGAATGACCGGAATATTGGTCAGGATCATCCATTCTGGCTTATTGTCACTATGACGGAATGCATCCACCGTATCCAAGCGTTTGATCAATTTTTTACGTTTTTCACCTGACGCTTTTTCCAATTGTTCTTGAATATCTTGGAACTCTTTTTCCAGATCGACATTTTGTAACAATTTTAAAACAGCTTCAGCACCAGTCTTGGCTTCAAATTTATCGGAACCATAGATTGCCGCAAACTCACGATATTCACGTTCGGATAATACTTGTTTATACGTCAATTCCGTATCTTTTGGATCGGTGACAATATAACTAACAAAATAGACAACTTCTTCCAATTGTTTTGGTGTTACATCCAGCAACAAGGCCATGCGGCTTGGAATACCACGTAGGTACCAAATATGAGCAACCGGCGCAGCCAAATGGATATGTCCCATACGTTCACGACGAACACTGGATTTTGTGATCTCTACACCACAACGATCACAGACAACTCCTTTAAAACGAACTTTCTTATATTTACCGCAAGCGCATTCCCAGTCCTTGGTTGGACCGAAAATGCGTTCACAGAATAAGCCATCGCGCTCTGCTTTTTGACTTCGATAGTTGATTGTTTCAGGCTTCGTTACTTCACCATGTGACCATTCTAGGATCTTTTCAGGACTCGCTAAACGAACCTGAATGGATGAAAACTGGTTTATACTCATTCATCTGCCTCCTGATCTTCTTCTTTTGAATCTGTCTCTTCCATGTCATTGACAAGTTCATCTTTTTCTTCTTCAACAACTGGTTCTACTTTCTTAGGTGCTGGGACATCATCGTCATCATCTTCGGTTGTGATGTCGACTTCTTCCCCATTTTCATCTAAACAACGAATATCAATAGCTAAACCTTGCATTTCATGCATCAATACACGGAATGATTCTGGTACACCTGGTTCAGGGATATCTTTACCTTTGATGATGGCTTCATACGTCTTGATACGACCTTGGATATCATCCGACTTAATGGTCAAGATCTCTTGTAGGGTATGCGCAGCTCCATATGCTTCCAAAGCCCAAACTTCCATTTCTCCAAATCGTTGACCACCATTTTGTGCTTTACCACCCAAAGGCTGTTGCGTAACCAAAGAATATGGCCCCGTTGCACGGGCATGTAACTTATCATCGACCATGTGGGCCAACTTGATCATGTACATGACACCGACACTGATTCGTTCATCAAATGGTTCACCCGTCAAGCCATCATATAAGACTTGTTTTCCATCTTTGGTCATGGATGCTTCTTTCATAACATCCAATAACTCTTCATTGGATACACCATCGAATACTGGTGTCGAGAATTTGATGCCACCTAATTTACGTGCTGCATAACCCAGATGGATCTCTAAGATCTGTCCGATATTCATACGAGAAGGCACACCAAATGGGTTCAAGATGACATCAATTGGTTGTCCATCACCCGTAAATGGCATATCTTCAATTGGCAAGATTCGAGAGATGACACCTTTGTTTCCATGGCGTCCAGACATCTTGTCACCTTCTGAAATCTTACGTTTTTGTACAATATATACTTTCACTCGCGTATTCACTCCAGGAGGTAATTCCGATCCATCTCCCCGTTTAAATACACGGATGGAATGAACGATACCCGCTCCTCCATGAGGCACTTTCAATGAATTATCACGAACTTCACGCGATTTTTCACCAAAGATTGCCAACAACAATTTTTCTTCTGGCGATACTTCACTTTGGCCTTTTGGCGTTACCTTACCGACTAAGATATCGCCTTCTTTCACTTCCGCACCAATCATGATGATGCCATTTTCATCCAATTTCGCTACGGCTTTTTCACCAACATTTGGAATATCACGCGTAATTTCTTCTGGACCTAATTTTGTATCACGACAATCAATATCATATTCTTCAATATGTACAGACGTATATACATCATCGCGAACCATACGTTCACTCATGATGATGGCATCCTCATAGTTATATCCATACCAAGTGGAATAAGCAATGACCACATTTTGACCCAATGCCAATTCACCATTCTGCATACTTGGACCATCAGCTAAAATATCGCCTTTTTCGACTTCTTCCCCCACTTCAACAATCGGATGTTGGTTGATACAAGTGGACGCATTGCTTCGAGCAAATTTACGAAGTTGATACGTATGATCTAAACCATCTTTATTTGTCACGACAATACGTAAACTATCGACATATTTTACGACACCATCTTCTTTGGCGACGATACCCACACCGGAATCTTTCGCAATCTTATATTCCATACCTGTTCCTACATATGGACTATGTGGATTCAATAGTGGTACGGCTTGACGTTGCATGTTGGCACCCATCAAGGCACGCGATGCATCATCGTTTTCCAAGAATGGGACACAGGCGGTGGCAACGGAGACAATCTGTTTTGGACTGACATCGGCCAATTCCACATCTTCACGACTGGCAATGATCGTATCGCCCGCTTTACGAGCAACGACTTTTTCATTGATCAAACGACCATCACGAACCTCGTTGGCTTGGGCAATGATATAATCCGCTTCTTCATCGGCACTGAGATAAACCGCATCTTCCGATACCGTTCCATCTTTATTGACCTTTCGATATGGTGTTTGAATGAAACCATATTCATTGATCTTCGCATAGGTTGTTAAGTTGTTGATCAAACCAATGTTTGGTCCTTCTGGCGTTTCGATAGGACAAATACGACCATAGTGCGAGGAGTGCACGTCACGGACTTCAAAACCAGCACGATCACGCGTCAATCCACCAGGTCCTAAAGCCGAAATACGACGTTTATTGGTCAATTCGGCCAATGGATTTTGTTGGTCCATAAATTGCGACAACTGGCTTGAAGAGAAGAACTCTTTAATAGCGGCTGTCAAAGGTCGAATATTCGTTAATTTACGAGGTGTCAATGTATCCAATTCTTGAATGGACATACGATCATGGACGACACGTTCCATACGACTTAATCCAATACGGAATTGGTTCTGGATCAATTCACCAACCGAACGAATACGACGGTTTCCTAACATATCGATATCATCGGTTGATCCAATACCATCCATGACATTTAAATTATAGCCAAAGAAAGCATACATATCTGGAATAGTAATTGTGTGCATATTCGCAAATGGATCATTACCAATGATCTTGATTTCATGATCATCTTCATCTAAGACATAGACTTCTTGTACACAAGCACCAACGATCCAAAGTGTCAATTCTTCATTGGCTACACGGGAAGCAATCATCGCTTTGGTATCGGCATCTAAACGAGCTGCATCTTCTTTACCAGTCGAGATATCACGACCATTGATATCATAACGATCAATGACCAATTCCATATCGTCATCGACAACATCCAAAGATTTCGCATTGGTCAAACGACCTAAATGATATAAATATTGTCCATAGTCTAATACAGCTTCACAATTTTCGGCTGTAAGTTGTATCGGCTGTGCAATCAAACCGGCATAAATAGGCACTTCTTCTACGGCGCCTTTTAACGCATCGACATCGACTTGAGTCAAAACGGTTCCTTGTTCAAAGAAGATATCACCAGCCGTAATATCATCAGCTAAGATACGACCAACCAATCCTGTATTATAGCTGGTTGGGATGGAAACAATATCCGCTTCATGGAATTCCGTACGGAATGGGAAAGCTTTACAATAGGTACCTTTGGCTAATTCTTCACGCAAAGCATTCCGTTCATCACGATGGATCATCTTGCCTTTTTCCATAAAGACATTGCCATTCACATCGATGATATCATGCGCTAAACGATTGCCTTCGATACGTGCAATCGCATTGAGCTTTTTACGCAATTTGTAACGACCCGCCTTGGTCAGATCATAACGTCGATGATCAAAGAATTTAGCGCGCATCAAAGAAACGGATGCAGATACAACAGCGACCTCATCACTTCTTTGGTTGCCATAGAAACTCAATAAAGCACCTTGGGTCGTGGCTGTATTATCAGCGGAACGACTGTCTTTGGTATAATCATGAAGCAAAGTATTTTCAACTTCTTCATATTTCCCAAAAAAGGCTGTATACAATAAGATATACAAGCTCATATAATCGCGTTTTTCGGTATCAACAGCTAAATAATCCGCCAATTCTGCTTCTACTTTTGCTAGCTTTTCTTCTGCTTGTTCCAATGTCGATTCTAAAGAAGCTAATTTTGCTTCAGCATTCGCATCTTTCGATTTTCCATCACGAATACGTTTTGCCAATGCATCATGTTCTTTCGCAATCGCATTCTTTTCACTTTCATATTCATCACGTTTCGCAATTAAAGATTCTTTGGGTTTGGATGGGAATCGACGACCCATGGCCGCTAAGAAAGTTTCCAATTGCGTCGTATCATTGGGATCATCGATATCGCCTAAGTTAAAAGACATACCAATGGCTTTGAACAAAATAGAGAATAAAATCTTACGACGACGATCGATCGATACATTGATCAAACGACCATTCGTTGATTTCTTTTGTTCTGTCATAAATTCCAACCAAGTACCACGACTTGGAATCAATTCACAGGCATAATTTTGTTTACCACTTTTTTCATCTTCATTTTGCGAAAAATAAGCGCCTGGAGAACGAACGATTTGTGATACGATAACACGTTCTGCACCATTGATGATGAATGTACCTGTTTCGGTCATCAATGGAAAATCGCCTAAATATACTTCTTCGGTCTTCGTTACGATTTCACCCGTTGTGGAATCGGTAATTTCCAGTTCCATGTCGGCATACAAAGGTGCGGCATAGTTGCACTCTCTATACATGGACTCCTCTTTGTCATATTTTGGTTTATCAAAATGATAACGCAAAAAATTCAATTTAATATTCTTACCATAGTTTTCGATTGGATAAATTTCTTCAAAAACTTCTTTAATCCCCTCTTTTGTGAACCATTCAAAAGAGTCTGTCTGGATTTCGACAAGGTTTGGTAATTCTAACTTACCACTTACTTTGGAATAATCGCGGCGCTGCGCTTTTTTGCCACATGCCACAACACGATACGCTTTGCTAGTCTCCATGCATGCCTTCCTTTCATTGACAATATCCAAAAGGGCATAGTACCCCTAAGGAATCTTATGCAATTTATTATATTACCCGAAATGCAAGAAAAATGCAACTCCAATTAAAAAAGTTCATGCTTTTTGACAAGCACGAACCATATCATCCAATTGTTCCAAGCTCGCATGCGGATCTTCGACCAAAGCGATCGCATGACGCATCAAATGTTGATAGTTGGCATCCGTTTGAAATTTTTTCGTATCAATATGTTCAACCAACTCATACAATTCCGTTCGTAAGCTATCGATCTCATAGGCAAGATCAACCTCATCCATCAAATCCCGCAAGGACCAATGGATGTTTTCTGGCGTATTTTGAGCCACTCGACCGATATAAATGCCCTCTTCTTGTAACGATCGGGCCAATAAAGACGCATCTTCTTCATATATATAGAGAAATGGCGGTCGCTTCCCTTTGGATGTGGTTGGATGATGCATCAATTCCTCCATGGTCTTTGAACATTCTTGATCTCCCACCACATGATATTCCATGCCTGTCTTTTGTATCACATCGATTATTTTTGGATCTGCTGTACCTAAATAAATCAATACCATTTTTGACACACTCCTTTTTAGACTATACAATACTACTATTCACAGGAGAAATAAAATGAAAAAAATATTCACATGCTTGCTTGTCTGTGTACTTTCTTTGAGTCTTGTTGGATGTTCTTCATCAAAGAACAATGATGATATTTTGCGTTTCTTCGATGCGTTCCATCATACCTTGGATGCCAAATCTGCCCATGTGAGTGGATCACTTGATATGAAAAACAACAAGAACACTTCAAAAATCAAAGTCGATGCTGCCTTGATCCAAGAAAACAAAATTCAATTGGCTTTACGGCTTGGTTTGGAATCCAATGAAAACACCGCCAATGATTTCATCGATTTTTATATCAAAGATGGCAAGACCTATTTAAAAAATCAAGGAACAACTTCACAAAGTGTTGCTTCCAAGATTGGGATCGAAGATGGCAAGCGCTTATCTTCCATCGATCCATTTTTAAATTATTCCGATGAAGAATTAGAAAGTTTCTTTACGGCCAGTTCAAGAAAAGGCAACACCTATTCATTTACGATCGATCCGGATCAATTATCCCAGCTCTTTGATAATCTTGGTTCGGCCAATGTATCCGAAGCCAATCTGGAAGCTACTTTATCCAAAAAGCACATCACCCATTTAAAACTCTATGCCAAAGGAACAATGTCCGTTTCTTCCAAGAAAACCAATACGTTTGAATTTACTTTGAATGTACAAATCAAAGATTTCAACCAAGTCAAAGAAGTAACGTATCCAAATGATCTCGATTCCTATTAAAAAACTGCTCGGCCCATGACCGAACAGTTTTTTATTGATTACTAATTTGTTCCAATACCTCATAACCAGCGTCTTCCAATGCTTTACATAAAAGCGTTGGATCTGAAGCATCACAACGAATCACGATATTGGCAACATCCCCACTATGAGAATATACACCAATATTGGAAATGTTTACATGTTGAGCTACAAAGATCTTTGATAGATTGCCAATCGCACCGATCTCATCTTTGACACCAACGGTGATACGCGAACCTTTCTTTCCCCAACCCAACATGTTCAAGAAACAAGTAAACACATCATTTTGTGTCAATATACCCGTTACTTTATGATCTTTATCCACAACCGGTAAACAACCAATATCATGTTTCAACATCCGATCGGTGGCATCTTCCATCAAATCATCTTCATTCGCAAAGATCACATCTTTGATCATGACGGAACGAACCGTTGTCTTGGACAATAAATAATTCAATTCATAAATGCTTAAGCTGGTTGCCTGTGTACCCGAATTTGAGATCATTCCTTCGGTGATCAAACCAATCAATTGACCATTTTTCACAACGGGTACACGGTGGATATGTTTCGTATTCATCAAGTCGATGATTTCCGAAATCGTTGCATCACTTTCCGTACAAATGACATCGCTTGTCATGAAATCTTTTACTTTAAACATCTTATCCTCCTAAATATGCTTTTTGAACATTTGGACTATTCAATAATTCTTTTCCAGTTCCTTCCAAGACAATATTTCCTGTTTCCAATACATAGGCCTTATCCGCAATGGATAATGCCATTTTGGCATTTTGTTCGATCAATAAGATGGTCGTCCCATTGCGATTGATTTCTTCAATAATGGAAAAGATCTCTTTAACTAAAATAGGCGCTAATCCCATGCTCGGTTCATCCAATAATAATAGTTTTGGTTTTGCCATCAAGGCCCGTGCCATCGCGAGCATTTGTTGTTCACCACCCGATAGTGTGGCCGCATCCTGGCTCGTACGTTCATTTAAGATAGGAAACAATTCGTAACAACGCTTCAGATCCTTTTGGATTCCGTCTTTATCTTTACGCAAGAAAGCTCCCATCATCAAATTTTCATAAACCGTCATACCCGTGAAGATACGACGTCCTTCGGGTACTTGCACCAATCCTTTTTCAACAATATTTTTCGGCTTTGTTTTAGTGATGTCTTCTCCTAAAAATTGGATCGTACCACTGCTCTTTTTCACAATACCACTGATGGCATGCAACATCGTCGTTTTTCCCGCTCCGTTGGCACCAATCAAAGAGACGATCTTTCCTTGTTCGACTTGCATGGTCACACCTTTCAAGGCTTCGATAACGCCATAGTGTACGTGAAGATCCTGAACTTCAAGCATGGACATACTACATTTCCTCCCCTAAATAGGCTTTGATCACAAATGGATCTTTTTGGATTTCTTCCGGTGTACCCGAAGCAATCAATTTCCCATAATTTAACACATAGATCCGTTCACAAATGGACATGACCAAGGACATATCGTGTTCGATCAAAATAACAGTCAATTTGTATTTATCCCGTACGTGATGAATCAGTTGCGTAAGTTCCGTCGTTTCTTGTGGGTTCATACCAGCTGCTGGCTCATCCAAATATAAGATTCGTGGTTGGATGGCAAGAGCCCGTGCAATTTCCAATCGCCGCTGTTCACCATAAGGTAAATTAGTAGCCATTTCATTTCGTTTGCCATACAAACCAACTTCCTTCAATAAATCACAGGCTTTTTCTTCTACCCATTTTTCTTCGGAATAATAAATAGGCAATCGTAAAATGGCAGCAATCGTTCCATAACGAATATTCTTATGCATTGCCACTTTTACATTTTCCAACACCGTCATCGTTTTGAACAAACGAATGTTCTGGAACGTACGAGCCACACCTAGACCCGTAATCTTATAAGGTTTTAAACCACCAATTTGAATTTGTTGGTTATCTTTGGTCAATTCGATCAAACCCGAGCTTGGTTCATAGACACCGGTCAACAAATTGAACAAAGTGGTTTTTCCTGCCCCATTAGGCCCAATCAAACCAATCAGTTCCCCTTCTTTAATTTCCATATTGACATTGGAGACTGCACAAAGTCCACCAAAGTTCTTTGTCAGGTTCTTGACCTCAAGGATCGTTTCTGCCATTAGTCATTCCCCTTTCGTTCTAATAATTTCTTAAATGAAAATTCGCGATTTCCTAAGATACCTTGTGGACGGAAAATCATGATACAAATCAAAGCGACACCATAGATGATCATGCGAAGTTCAGCAAAGTTTTGTAGGAACATATTCAAAAGACCAATCGCAATGGCGGCAATGACACTGGATGTCATAGATCCCAAACCACCAAAGACGACCATAACCAAAATGTCGATGGATTTATTAAAGTTAAATTGCGTTGGTTTGATGATGTAGTAGTTACAAGCAAAAAGTGCACCAGCCAGACTAGCTAACAAAGCACCAATCACAAAGGCTAAAACTTTATATTTTGTCGTATTGATTCCCATCGCTTCCGAAGCAATTTCGTCTTCGCGAATGGAAAGACAGGCACGTCCAGGTGCACTGCGTGTAAAGTTACAAACAACCAATAGCGTAATGACAACACCTAAATAGAGTAAAGGCCAAGTTGTCAGCTTGGGAATACCGCTTAAGCCCGCTGCACCATTGGTGATCTTCATATTTTGGGCCATGATTCGTACGATTTCGGCAAACCCTAAAGTGGCAATGGCTAAATAGTCACCGCGCAAACGGAGTGTTGGCACCGATACGATGATGGCAAGAACAGCAGAAAGCACAAAACCAACCAGGATTCCAATGATCAAGCCGCCTGTGGTGGGCATCATCTTGGTGATGATACCAGCACTATATGCACCAACACACATAAAACCGGCATGTCCCAAGGAGAACTGACCACAAATACCAATGATCAAATTCAAGGAAACAGCTAACATGATATTGATACAAATATCGTAGAGCGTAACTTGATAGTATAAATTAATGATTCCTGTATTCATCAACAACAAGATGATAAAATAGACCACAACCATTAAAACAGTCCACGCAAAATTAACTTTCGTGAATAGATTGCGCACGATCTACACCTTCTCCCTATCGTTCTTGCCCAACAAACCTTCTGGTTTAATGATCAAGATCAAGATCAAAATGATATATACGATGGCATCTTTCCATAAACTGGATCCATAAGCAACAACCATCGTTTCCGCAATACCAACAAAGAAACCACCAAGCATAGCACCAGGAATACTGCCAATTCCACCAAAGACAGCGGCAATAAAGGCTTTAAGACCTGGCGTAAATCCCATCAATGGATTCATGGTATTGTAGTAAACACCAACCAAGATACCAGCAACACCAGCTAAGGCGGAACCTAATAAGAAAGTAAAAGAAATCGTCGCATCCACATTGATACCCATCAATTTAGCCGCATCTTCATCCACACTGACAGCACGCATGGCACGTCCCATCTTGGTCTTGGAAATAATAAATTGTAGAAGCAACATCAATACTATCTTGATGATAAAAATAAAGATCTGCTCCGAAGTGATGCGAATGCTACCCAAATGGAACGATGTATCCGGCAATAATTGTGGGAATTTGATTGGTTCGGCCCCTACGACATATTGGGTCGTATATTCGATAAAATAAGATACACCAATGGCAGTGATCAATGCCGCAATACGTGTGGCATGACGCAAAGGTCGATAAGCAATCCGTTCAACGACCATACCTAGGACGCCACAAAAAACCATCGCCGCAATCAAGGCAATAAAGAATGTCCCGATACTTGGTCCAGATGTGTAACCAAGCATGAGCGTTACCATATAAGCACAATAAGCACCAAGCATATAAATATCACCATGCGCAAAGTTGATCAACTTGATGATACCATAAACCATGGTATAGCCTAAGGCTATCAAGGCATAAATACTACCGAGTGATAAACCATTGAGCAATTGTTGAATAAACTGGTTCATAATTTCTCCTCCTTTTTAAAAGGGGAGCTTTGATCTCCCCTTTACATATCTTACTTATCTGGTGTAACTGGAACGGCTTCGGTTTGTTTACCATTGACTTGGTTAACGACCATGACTGCTTTCACTGGTGAGTGTTTCTTATCGAAAGTAAATGTACCTGTAACACCTGAGAACTTGATATTTTTAATTTGTTTCTGTAATTTTTCACCACCGGCACCGGATTTATCCAATGCTTGTAAGACCAAATTCGTTGAATCATAAGCTAATGCCGAGAACATATTAGGATCTGTACCATATTCTTTATGATAAGCATCGATAAATTCCTTTAATTGATCAGAAGCATTGACCGTCGTATAGGCCGTTGTATAATACACATCATTCAAATTTTGTGCACCTGCTTGTTTAGCAAGAACTTCCGATTCAAATCCATCTGCACCTAAGATCGTGGCATTGACACCTGCTTCTTTGGCTTGCTTGATGATCAAACCACATTCGGTATAATAACCCGCTAAATACATGACATCAAAATCTTGTTTTTGTACTTTCGTGATGATCGAAGCAAAATCTGTATCACCAGCATTGTACGATTCAGTAGCTACAACTTCACCACCATAGCTTTTGAACTTTTTCGTAAATGTATCCGCTAGACCTTTTCCATAGTCACTGACTTCGTTGATGACAACGGCACGTTTCTTGCCTAAATTCTGACTCGCAAATTTGGCCATCGCACTGGCTTGATACGAATCTTCGAAACATACACGGAATGCATAGTCATAGACTTTTCCGTCATTTTCCATAGCACCTTGTTGTGTTGCCGATGGCGAAATGACAGGTACTTTATTATCGGTTGCGGTTTGATACGTCGCAATCGAAGCACTCGAAGTAGCTGGACCAATCAGAGCGGCTACACCATCTTCTGTGATTAGCTTCTGGGCTGCTTTGGTACTTTCAGCCGCATCACCTTTATCGTCTTGCGATTCATACTTGATCTTATATTTATGACCTTTTTTGGCATTGTATTGCTTGATGGCCAATTTAGCACCGTTGTATTCGGCTTTACCATAGCTGGCAACACTACCTGTCAACTCAAAGTTCAAACCAAGTTTGACCGTATCCCCTTTCTTATACGTTTGTGCTTGCGCACCACTGCCACTTGAACAACCAGCTAACAAGCTTGTTGCCATAGCAGCACTTGCTAAAAGCTTAATAAATTTGCCTTTCATCTTAGAGCCTCCCTCTCTCATAAAAATATACCAAAATGATACAATCAATTTTCTGTGGTTTCAAGCGTAAGACAATATTTTTCATTTATTTTCTGAAAATATTGTCTTATTTTTATCCATTTGGTCTATTAACACTTCCTCTTAAGTAAAAAAAACATCCTCCCCTAGGAGGATGCCTGCTTTTATAAACCCCAAAGGACAATTGCCCAATGAGAAAAAAGATCAATGCTATTGCTTACCATTCGCATCAATGGTCCATCCAGAATGCCCGAAGAAATCAATAAGATGAAAACGATCATCATGACATTGGATCCTTGCGTAAAGCGGATATATTTATCCAATGGTAAAAACGCAAATAAGATCTTCGATCCATCCAATGGCGGAATGGGCAATAAATTAAAGACACCAAAACCAATGGATAATACCGCAATGGATGAAAGAAGCGATAACACAAACGTACTTTCCACATTGGCTTTGACACATCCATAATAAAGGATGATCGATACCAAGGCCAATAAAAAATTGGCAATGGGCCCTGCAAAAGCCGTCCATATCATTCCCGTTTTGGGATCTTTATAATAACGAGGATCTACGGGTACGGGTTTGGCCCAACCAAAACGAAACACCAACAAACACAACAACCCCGCCCAATCGACATGGGCCAATGGATTTAAGGTCAATCGCCCTTCTTCCTTCGCGGTTGGATCACCAAACCAATAAGAAACCAAACCATGTGCACTTTCATGAATGCCCATGGCTAGAATGACCGCGATCACACGAATACATATGGATTGTATCGACAACATATCACCTACACATTAAAGCGGAAATGTACGACATCCCCATCTTGCATCACATAGTCTTTTCCTTCCAAACGTAAACGACCGGCTTCACGAATGGCAGCTTCTGTTTCTAATTGGTCAATATCATCGAAAGAATACACTTCTGCTCGAATAAAACCACGCTGAAAATCGGTATGGATGATGCCTGCACATTCCGGTGCTTTCATCCCTTTTTTAAAGGTCCAAGCACGACATTCATCTTCACCAGCTGTTAAAAAGGTTTGCAGATCCAATACCGCATACGCTTTTTGGATCAAAGCATCCAAACCACTATGGGGTAAACCCAAATCGTTTAAGAATTCATCTTTTTCTTCAGCCGATAAACTCGATAGATCTTCTTCGATCTTGGCACACAAAGGCACGATTTGTGCATTGTCCTTCTGTGCATAGGCTTTTAAAGCTTGATAATAGGGATTGGTTTCGGGATCTACAATGCCTTCTTCATCCATATTGGCTACATAGATCACCGGTTTGGTACTCAATAAATTGTATGTTTTTAAGAAGGCAGCTTGTTCATCATCCACTTCGACACTACGAGCTGGTTGTCCTTGTTCCAAGACCGCTTTTAATCGATTGAGAAGATCCATTTCTTCCAGAGCATCTTTGGTCTTGGTCGTGATTGCTTTTCGTTCTACCTTAGAAATTCGATTTTCCACGGTTTGTAGATCTGCCATGACCAGTTCTAAGTTGATGATTTCCACATCCCGCACGGGATCGATCGAATTTTCGACATGGGTGATGTTCGCATCATCAAAACAACGCACGACATGACAAATCGCATCGGTCAAACGGATGTTGGATAAAAATTGATTTCCCAATCCTTCCCCTTTGCTGGCTCCTTTAACTAGACCCGCAATATCGGTAAATTCAAAAGTTGTATAGATGGTTTTTTTGGGATGAAACAATTCCACCAAACGATCAATGCGATGATCCGGTACCTCAACCACACCGACATTGGGATCAATGGTTGCGAATGGATAATTGGCCGCTTCCACTTGTGAATTGGTGATTGCATTAAATAGAGTCGACTTACCTACATTGGGTAGGCCCACAATTCCTGCAGTTAATGACATAATTATTGATTTCCTTTCGATACAACGCGTTTTAAACGCTTTTCAAATTTTGAACGTGGCATTAAAACACTGGCGCCACAACCTAGACATTTCACTCGAATATCAGCACCCATTCGAATGATTTTCCATTGTTTGGATTTATGACAAGGATGCTCCTTTTTCATTTCGATGATATCGCCTAGATCATAATTTTTTTCTTCCATGATCCTTATCCTCTTTCATGATTCCGATAGGCTTCCAAGGTATTCGCTAACAACATACATACGGTCATTGGTCCTACCCCTTTTGGTACCGGAGAGATTGCCGAAACTTTATCTTTGACAGCATCAAAATCAACATCACCACAAAGTTTGCCGTTTTCCATCCGATTGATGCCTACATCGATCACGACTGCTCCTGCTTTGACCCAGGAAGCTTTCACCATTTTCGGACGTCCCATCGCAACCACAAGCACATCCGCTTGGGAACAGATGGATTCGATATCTGGCGTTTTCGAATGGACGATCGTAACGGTCGCATTTTGATTTTGCAGCAACAACGCAACAGGCTTTCCCACTAGATTGGATCGACCACAAACAACAGCTCGTTTTCCGGCCAGATCTTCTAGGCCAACGGATTTCAACATATACATGATGCCTTTGGGCGTACAAGGAACAAATCCAGGCCGACCTGTTAATAGATTTCCCGCATTGAGAGGATGGAGCCCATCGACATCTTTGGATGGATCAATAGCCATGATCACCGAATCTGCATCTAAATGCTTAGGCAAAGGCAATTGGACCAAAATGCCATCCACCTTGTCATCGGCATTTAATGCTCTGACTGTGGCCAATAATTCGGCTTGTGAAATATCGCCATCCAATGTGATCGTTCGATTTTCCATGCCCACACTGATGCAAGCATTCGCTTTGGAACGAACATACGACTGACTAGCTGGATTGTCCCCCACCAAAACAACCGCTAACACCGGCAAGCGTCGGCCATTGGCTTTGATGTGATCCACTTCGGATCGAATCGAGTCCTTCACTTCTTTGGCTAATTCATTTCCCCAAATTGTTTTCATTTACATATCTCCTCACTGTCTAAAACAATGGTCACTGGCCCATCGTTACACAAATCAATTTTCATATCCGCACCAAATATCCCCGTTTGAACATCAATGCCTTTGGCTTGTAAAGAGGCATTGAAAGAATCATACAGCGGAATCGCGATATCTGGTTTGGCTGCTTTCACAAAACTAGGTCGATTGCCTTTTTTACAATCAGCATATAAAGTAAATTGCGAAATGGATAAGATCGCGCCGTTGATGGCTTGGATCGACAAGTTCATTTTACCATTTTCATCACCAAATACACGTAGATTGATGATTTTATGAATCATTTTATCCACAATGGCTTGGGTATCATTCGGTGCAAATCCAACCAAGACAAGAAAGCCTTCTTGTATGCTTCCGGTAACTTGTCCATCCACCGTACAAGTAGCATGTGATACTCTTTGAACTACGACGCGCATTCTTCCTCCAATAGGCAGATGCTCATGGCGACCATGCCTTCTTCTTTCCCAACAAATCCCATTTTTTCGCCACGCGTGGCCTTGATGGAAATTTGATCCATCGAACAATGTAAACAATCAGATATATTTTGCCGCATCTGTTGAATATATGGTGCCATTTTCGGCTTTTCCGCCAAAATGGTCGCATCTACATTGCCAATATGGTATTTCTTTTCTTTCATCATCTCATAGATCTTGGCTAGGATCTTCATACTATCCATATCTTTATATCGAGGATCCGTATCGGGAAAATGCTTGCCGAGATCACCCAATGCCAAAGCACCGAGAATACTTTCCCCAATCGCATGAACCAAGACATCGGCATCAGAATGTCCCAATAAGCCCTTCTCACAAGGAATGGGAACCCCACCTAAGATCAATGGTCGACCAGCCACAAGTTGATGAATATCAATGGATTGACCAATTCGCATAATAAATTTTCCTCTCTATTTGCGTCCACCCCTATTTTGTGTGTTCGCTTTTCTATTTTTTCATAATTTCTATGATACCACAATCCAAACACAAAAAAAGCCTGGGTGTTACCAGGCCTTATCAATTATTGATTAATGGCAATATAATATTGGGTTCCAGCTGGAACATCAATGTTGGAAGCTGCCACATTGGCTGTATAGCCCCAACCACCATTGACAACTGTATCATTACCAACATAAACGGCAATGTGATCCGGAACGACTACGCCCTCTGAGCCGGCACGGCCATCATTCGCATAATAAACCAAGTTACCTGGTTGCAACAAAGAACGATCGGTAAATACCGTTCCTAAGCTTTGGTATTGATCCGGCCAATATACACCATAAACTTCACTACCAGCTGCTGCATTCAATGCATCCGTTGCCGTATTGGTACACCATTCGTGTTCACCAATCTCAGCTAAAGCAGCCTGCGCAACGCGTTCATTGAAAGAACTATTTTGCGTTGTCTGGGTATTGTCAGCAGGTGTAGTAGGTGTTGTCGTTTGCGTATTATCTGCAGGTTGTACCGGTGTGGTTGTTTGCGTATTATCCGCCGGTGTTGTCGGCGTTGTTGTTTGCGTATTATCTGCAGGTGCTGCAGGTTGTACCAGTGTGGTTGTTTGGGTATTATCAACAGGTGCTGTGGTTTGGGTAGTATCAACTGGCGTTGTTGGTTGCTCTACGATCGTTGTGGTTTGATCGCTGACTGGAGTCGTAATCGTACTTTGCGTATCTTCATTAACTACAGGTGTAGATACAACATCACTGGTAGAAGCTGCTTTCTCCAATAGATTTGTCGAATCTGCTTTGTTTGTTTCATCAACAACAGCAGCAACAACCGTTGTATCTGCAACATCCGTTTTAGCCACCGATTCCGTTGCTTGTGTAGTATCATCTAAACGGCTTGATTCTGTGTCTACAGCTTCTACAGTCGATGCTTTTACACTGTCAGCAACTGTAGCAATAGTATCATTCGAAAGAGCTGTCGCACTTGCATTATATGCTTTTTCGGTGTCGGCTTTTCCATCTTTATCTAAATAAATGGCTTTTTTATTGGAAGTTACCCAACTGTTTTTTGCAATCGTACGATCTTTTTTTACATATTTGTCACCATGCCATCCAGGTTGTGATTCCATTGCATAAATTGTTCCAACAACGGGTAGTGCAGAGGCAACACATAAGATCGCGGCAACCTTCTTTCCATTATTTTCTACAAAGTTCATATTATGACCCCCCTATCGGTTTTTTAATTGTACAGTACCAATTTAACATAGATAGACAATGTTTGCAAGTTGACCAAGAGCACTTCCTGGTTCCATTTTTAAATCAAATTGTTGATAAAGCCAATAAAAAAAGCGGGCTCGACAATTCGCCAAGTCCGCTACTTTCAACTATTTTGTTTTTTCAATAATTTCAATGAAACTATCTTCTTTCAAAGAAGCCCCACCAATTAATGCACCATCAATATCTGGTTGCGCCATATATTCCACAACATTATTTGGTTTTACACTTCCACCATATTGAATACGTACTTCATCGGCTGCTTGATCACCAAACAATTCACGAACAGTATCACGAACTGTCTTGCAGCAATTTTCAGCGATTTCAACCGAAGCACTCTTACCTGTACCAATTGCCCAAATTGGTTCATACGCAATGACCATTTTCGCAACGGCTTCTGGTGCTAAACCAGCCAAAGAACCTTTTAATTCCTCTTTGATAACTTGAGCCGATTGACCTGCATCATATTGTTCTTCCGTTTCACCAATACATAAAATAGGGGTAATACCGGCTTTGATCAAACGATGTGCTTTTTTGTTGACGGTTTCATCCGTATCACCAAACATTTGACGACGTTCCGAGTGACCAATAATGCACCATTTGATACCTAATTCTTCCAACATTGGAACAGATACTTCACCAGTGAAAGCACCAGAATCTTCAAAGTGGCAGTTTTCAGCAGCAACGATCAAATTTTTTGCGTTGTCTAAAGCTGTACGTAAATCAGTGAATGGAGCACCGATTCCATATGTAGCTGTATCGGTTGCGGCAACCGCATCGACTTTTTCAAAGAATGCTTTGGTTTCCGCATTATTTTTATTCATTTTCCAGTTTCCAACAATAATTGGTTTTCTTGCCATGATTGATTCGTCTCCTTTAATAATTAGTCTTTATCGCTAATGATTGCGATACCTGGTAATGTCTTACCTTCCATATATTCAAGTGAAGCACCCCCACCAGTGGATACATGAGAGAATTTGTCTGCATATCCTAATTGTTTTGCGGCTGCAGCAGAATCTCCACCACCGATGACAGTAATTGCATCTGGTAATTCCGAAATGGCTTTACAGATTTCTTCTGTACCTTTCGCAAATTTCTTCATTTCGAATACACCCATAGGTCCATTCCAAACTACGGTTTTGGCACCAGCCAATGTTTCTTTGAACAATTCAACCGATTTTGGACCAATATCCAATCCTTGCCATCCATCTGGAATTTGACCAGCATCGGCATATTGTGTATTTGCATCTTCTGAGAAAGCATCGGCGATCACATTATCAACTGGCAATACCAATTTGTCACCTGCTTTTTCAAGATATTCTTTCGCTAAATCGATCTTATCTTCTTCAACTAAAGAATCACCAATCTTACCACCTTGCGCAGCAGAGAATGTGTAAGCCATTCCACCACCAATGATGACTTTATCGGCTTTCTTCAATAAGTTATCGATGACATCGATCTTGCTGGAAACTTTTGATCCACCAATGATTGCAATGAATGGATGAACAGGATTGTCTACAGCCTTACCTAACATGGTTACTTCTTTTTCTACCAAGAAACCAATCGCATTTTCTTTTAAGTTTGTTGGGATACCAACCGTAGATGCATGCGCTCTATGCACAGATCCAAAAGCATCTTCCACAAATACATCGCCTAAGCTTGCCCAATATTTTCCTAATTCAGGATCGTTCTTCGATTCACCTGGTTCATAACGTGTATTTTGAACAACTAAGATTTCGCCATCTTTCAAAGCAGCTACGGCATTTTCCAATGTAGCCCCTCTCGTTTCTGGGCAGAAACTTACTTTTGTATCTGGCAATAATTCTTGTAAACGAGCAGCAGCACATTCCAAATTGTTCTTTGCTTTGTCTTCTTCTGTTTTTACTTTACCTAAATGTGAGAATAATACGACTTTCGCATTGTTTTCAACTAAATACTTGATCGTTGGCAGAGCCATTTGAATACGGTTATCATCCGTGATCACACCATCTTGTCTTGGTACGTTGAAGTCAACACGTACAAGGACCTTTTTTCCATTTACATCAAGGTCTTTTACAGTTCTTTTTGCCATTTAAACTCCTCCTACTGTATAAATATGCGTATTTATTATAACACTTGATTTTGGGTTTTCCTAGACGTTCGTGTAAAACTTCACAAAAAGAAAACGAGGAGCCATCTTTAACGCTCCTCGATCCATGCATGTACACACCAAATGATATCGATCACACAACCAACGATGCATACGATATCCAATTGCCAAGCTAAACTTGGCTGTTTATGCATCAACCAAGCATAACCAATGATCTCAAATAAGATCAAACATGCAAAAACAATATTGACACAAATCAATCCCCTATATAATTTCATGGTATCCCCTAAACCATAATCCCCTTTCTTACAGCGAAAATAACACAAAACGTATCCTTATTTACTTATGATATTGACGATGATGATTGATCATGAACGCCCGATAGACCTGTTCTAAAACAAGGATCCTTGTCATCAAATGCGTAAACGTTAGATCGGATAATTTCCAACGAAAATCCGCCCGGTCGATCAAAGCTTGCGAAGGACCTAATGATCCCGCAATCACAAAGACCAGATGTGCCCCTTGATCTTGCCACCCTTGCATTTTATGAGCAAAATCAATACTATCCAACATCTTCCCCTTCAGATCCAAAAGAATCACCCAATCCGAAGGTTTGATCTTGTCTAAGACACGCAAACCTTCCTTCTCTTTGATCAATTCCACTTCTTTATCCCGATCGGTATGCACATTCGGTTCATCTTTTACTTCTACGATCTCCATGGTATCAAACGAGGATAAACGCTTTATATATTCTTTCTGTAATTGTTGCAGACTACGATCTTTATTCTTGCCAATGGCAATCAGACGCATTAAATTTGCGCCTCTGCCGGGAATTGACGAGTCAAAGCCACAACATCTTCACGTACACGCTTTGCATAGTCTTCATCATCGTGATCCAAAACATCGACGATCCAATGAATGACTTTTTCAAATTCCGCTTCTTTGAAACCACGAGACGTCATGGCAGCCGCACCAATACGTAAACCAGAAGTCACAAATGGTTTTTCCGTTTCAAATGGAATGGTATTTTTATTCACGGTAATACCAGCCAGATCCAATAGATATTCACCCCGTTTACCAGTCATACCTTTCGAACCTTTTAGATCCACCAACAACAAATGATTGTCACTACCACCAGAAACCAAACGATAACCCGCATCCTGGAAGCCTTTGACCATGACTTGTACATTCTTCAACGTTTGTTCCATATAAGTCTTAAAACCTGGCTGCATCGCTTCATATAAACATACACCCTTAGCCGCAATGACATGTTCCAATGGTCCTCCTTGTAGACCTGGGAAAATGGATGAATTTAATTTCTTACCAAATTCTTCTTTGCAGAAAACCATACCACCACGAGGGCCACGCAAAGTTTTATGGGTCGTTGTTGTTACAAAATCCGCATATGGAATAGGGCTTGGATGCAGTCCACACGCAACCAATCCGGCAATATGAGCCATATCTACCATCAAATAGGCACCACATTTATGGGCGATTTCACCAAAACGCTCAAAATCAATGATTCGTGGATACGCAGACGCACCCGCTACGATCAATTTTGGTTTGATGACCATGGCCATGTGCTCCAATTCATCATAATCAATTCGTTCTGTTTCTTTATTCACATTGTATTCAATGAAATGATAAAGTTTCCCTGAAAAATTGACACTGGAACCATGCGTTAAATGACCACCCGATGTTAGATTCATTCCCATCACAATATCACCGGGTTGTAGGATCGTATTGTATACAGCCATATTGGCTTGTGCCCCTGAATGCGGCTGTACATTCACAAATTCGGCACCAAATAATTTCATGGCACGATCTTTCGTTAATTGTTCAGCTTTGTCCACATTGACACAACCACCATAATAACGATGACCTGGCAACCCTTCCGCATATTTATTGGTCAATACCGAACCCTGCGCTTGCCGAACTTCTCTGGATACGAAATTTTCACTCGCAATCAATTCTACATTGTCCAATTGTCGTTGTTCTTCTTGGGCAATGATATCAAACATTTCATTATCTCTCATTGAAATGACCTCCGTTTTATGAATATTATAACTGATTCCCCTACTTCTGTCTTTACCTTTCCATGAAAGAAATCGTTTTTTTCAGTTGTTAAAAAAATTTAAATTTCATTTAAAGCATATGGGTGTAATATATCCTACATATGAATCAACAAATGAAAAAAATTCTTGTCGTCCTGCTCTGTCTTGTATTGGTCATTGGCATTGGTTTGATCCGCTATCTCGATTATCAAAACAATGCGATCGTTGTATGCATTGATGCCGGACATGGAGGTTATGATACCGGCGCCATTGCGGCAGATGGCACCTATGAAAAAGCACTCACCCTTGCCTATGCCAAACAAATTGGCAAATACATCGAAGCGTCGGATGAAAATATTCGCGTTGTCTATACCCGAACCTCCGATACGGTTTCGTGGCCATCAAACGTATCCAAAGACTTGAAAGCGCGTGTAAAGATTGCCAAAGAACAAGAAGCCGACTATTATATATCTATCCATTTTAATTCGGCCGATGCCTCAGCCTATGGCTATACGGCCTATGTCAAAAGCAGTGACAAAGCATCCAAAGCCATCTATAAGACAATGGCAGAGAATCTATCGCAATCCGGTTGGGAATATGATCGTGGCATCGAAACCACCACCAATTATCCATTGTATGTCGTGGATCAGTTATCCATTCCATCCATGTTGATCGAGGTGGGATTTATCACCAATGAAAACGAACTGAAAGACCTAGAACAAGCCATCTATCGCAAAACCATTTGTAAAGACATTGCGAATGCCTATATTTCCTATATACAAAAACAATCAGATGACTAAAATAACGTCATCTGATTTTCTTCATCCAATCCTTCGGTCACACCCATGCTATCCATGGTCTTTAATAATGAATTCGATAATTGGGTTCGATTGATAAGATCCTCTTTGGATAAGAACGGACGCTCCTTTCGTGCTTTAACAATGGAACGACCCACATTGGCTCCCAAACCATCCAAAGCCGTAAAAGGTGGAATGATGCTCTTTTCATCTTCTGGATCTTGAATAAAGTCTGTCGCGTCACTGCGAGTGATGCTCATATTGGAAAACCGATATCCTCGACAAAACATTTCCAATGCCAATTCCAAGGTCGAATAGATATCTCGATCTTTTTTTGTCACTTCTTTGGGCGCTTCTTTTTCTTTTTTCTTGATTTCCGTCATTTTCTGACGAATGGCCTGTTCCCCACTGATCATAGTCGCAATATCATAGGCATCACAACGAATACTAAAGAACATACAATAATACGCAATCGGACGATGTACCTTGAACCACGCAATGCGCACCGCCATCATGACATAGGCCACCGCATGGGCTTTTGGGAACATGTACTTGATCTTCAAACAAGACTCAATGAACCAATCCGGCACGTTACATGCCTTCATCTCCTTGATCCATTCTTCTTTCAAGCCTTTGCCCTTACGCACAAACTCCATGATCTGGAAGGCCAATTTTGGCTTCATGCCATACCCCATCAATTCGACCATGATATCATCACGACAACCAATGACCTCACTTAATTTGCACGTTCCGGCATCAATCAAAGCTTCGGCATTGCCAAGCCATACATCGGTACCATGACTCAAACCGGAAATAGTGACCAACTCCGAAAAGGTCGTTGGTCGAGTCTTTTCCAAGATTCCTCGTACAAAGGGTGTACCAAATTCAGGAATCCCCGCCGCACCGGTGATTTGATCATATCGCGTCGTATCAATATGCAACGAATCAACGGAACTAAAAATAGCCATGGTCGCCTGATCATTCATCGGTAATGTCGTGACATCGATGCCAGTCATGTTTTCTAACATTTTCATCGCCGTTGGATCCACATGACCTAAAATATCAAATTTCAAGATATTATCATGGATCTGATGGAAATCAAAATGCGTAGTCAACCAAGTCGCATGCGGATCATTGGCCGGATATTGAACTGGCGTAAAATCATGAATATCCATATCTTCAGGCACCACGATGATACCGGCTGGATGCTGCCCTGTCGTTCGTTTGACACCTTCACAACTCTTGGCCAGATCGACTCGTTTGACATCCGAAAACGGTTCGATCTCCATCTCTTCTTCGTATCCTTTGACATACCCATACGCGGTCTTTTCGGCTACCGTACCGACAGTTCCAGCTCGAAAGGCATGATCGGCACCAAATACTTCCTTACAATAATTATGTGCAACCGGCTGATAATCACCACTAAAATTCAAATCAATATCCGGAACTTTATCGCCTTCGAAACCTAAGAAAGTCTCAAAGGGGATATCTTGGCCATCCCCTTTCATGGGATGATGACAAACTGGACATTCTTTATCGGGCAGATCAAATCCCGAACTGACCGTGCCTTCTTCTAAGAATTCATAATGATGACAATGTGGACAATAATAATGTGGGATCAATGGATTGACTTCCGTAATTCCCGACATTGTTGCCGCAAACGAAGACCCGACCGATCCTCGCGAACCAACAATATATCCATCATCATTACTTTTTTTGACCAATAAATGAGAAATATAGTAAACCACATAATAGCCATGGCCAATGATACTATCCAATTCACGTGTCAATCGTTTGTCTACAATTTCCGGCAATTGTTCTCCATACATCGCATGAGCGGTTTGAAAACAAATCTTGCGTAATTTCTCATCCGATCCTTCAATTTCTGGTGGATACAATTTATCATGAATGGGAAAGATCTCATCACAACTTTCCTTTAATCGTTTCGGATTGACGATCACATATTGATACGCTTTTTCTTCACCCAGCCAACTCATTTCCTTTAACATTTCATCGGTTGTACGCAAATGTTGATTCGGGGCCGAAGACATCTTCCGAGCTTGTGTATTATAAACATACAATGGATGTCGTTGCCCACCAATGGCTTTCGCATTGATATAGATATCGCGAATCCGTTTGTCATGCGGCTCAACATAATGGGCATCGCTCGAAGCAAGGATTGGAATATCCATCGCCTCTGCTTTATCCATGATAAAATGCAAGACTTTTTTCAGATCATCCACCGAATGAAGGGCATGTCGATCCAATAAATTCCGGTAACAATCCAAGGGCTGGATCTCCACATAGTCATAAAAAGCCAAGGCCTTTTCTAATTCCGCTTCACTGCGTGTATGGGCCAAATCAAAAATTTCACCATTTTGGCAACTCGTACCAAAGAGCAAATTGCCCTTTTCATGATATTTTTGAAGTTCGTGTTTCACAATACGCGGATGCGCTAAACTCGTATTGGAATTTTTATTATAAGCTAAATACTTTGTATGGGACATGGTCACCAATTCAAATAATTCTTTTAGGCCTGCTTTATTTTTCGCAAAGACCGTAATATGACTGGGATGTTTTTTAAACCATTTATCTTCGCTTGGTATGTGTTCCAATGTATCCAATGTCGCATCGGGTCCCCATTCATTCCACATACAACAAAAACAACGACTCAAGACTTCCGCATCATAATCGGCACGATGGGCCCCTTCCCCATCATAGGCAACACCATAATGACGACAAACCGCACCTAAACGATAGCCTTTCATATCCATCATCAATTGTGCCAATGGCAACGTATCGATCATCGGATTGGTCATTTCTGGTTTGCCACAAGCACGACAAGCCGCATTCATAAATCCCAAATCAAAAGAACCATTATGTGCAACTAAGACGGCATCTCCGATCCAATCCAATAATTCATCCAATACTTGATCGATGGGTTTCGCATTTTCCACGTCTTTTTGCGTGATATGCGTTAAATTTGAAATATCGGCTGGAATAGCCATTTGGGGATTGATAAATAATTGTTTTCGATCCACCACTTCACGATTGACCATCTTTACCGCACCAAATTCAATGATCTTATCCAATCGCTGTGATAAACCAGTTGTTTCTAAGTCAAAAGAGACAATGGTCGTTTGTTCCAAGGATCGATGATCATTATTGGTCACCACTTGAAAATGGGTATCGACCATATTCATTTCACAGCCATACAACATCTGAAACGAACGATTGGGATCTTGTTTCATCAAAGCTTCTACTTTATGCTGGGCAAAAGGAAAAGCTTGCACGACATCGTGATCACATACGCCAATGGCTTCCATGCCCCAGTCATAGGCGGTTTGAATATAATCTTCAATGGCAGCAACACCATCCATTTCACTAAAGTTGGAATGGACATGCCATTCGATTCGTTTTTCTTTGGCTGTATCTTCTCTTTTTTTAGCGGGGATGGCTTCCAATTTTGAAATCATAAAACTATCACATTTGGAATAATTGTCATAGACAACTTCGCCCGTCAAGCGTACGGTCTGCCCATTTTTGACGGCATTGATCTCATCGATCGAACAGCGTTTTCCTTCAAAACGTTTGGCAACGATCGCATCTTGATAATCGCTGATATACAGTTCTTGTAACGTTCGTTTGGATTTCAATACCCGATTTTCAACCGAAAAGATATGCCCTTCTATCGCTACATTGTGCATACCGACACGCAAATCACCAATCGATGAAGCAATCACATCTTTGATGTATTTATTTTTAGGCGTCGAAACAACCGGTTTTTCTATTTTTGGCAAAGCCATCTCTTTGGTTTCGATTTCTTCTTCCTCTTCGCTCAATCGACAGACAAATTCCATCGCAATGCCAAATGTGGCCAACTCGTTTTCTAAGGATGGCAAGCCTCGTTTGAGCTGGGCCAAACGACTTTCATCATGGGTCGCAAAACAAACGACATCCTTTTCCATAAAAGGATGCAAATACCAAAAAGCTTGGTATTCATGATGACTGGCAACAATACGTTCCACATAAAGATCGAGATCACTCATGGCACATACCGGATCTTTGGCTTGAATGTGGAGCGTAATATCGGTATGTAAGGCTACTTTCAATTCATGACACGTTTGTCGATACACCTCAAAAGGCAAGACTTGTTCCACTTGGATCGATAGTTCCAAACAATTCTGGATGGCATGATAGATTGGCGGTTGAAAGCTTTGGGCTTTTTCAAAATAGGACAAACAATCTGGGGACAAATATTTTTCTAACAGTTCATACATATCGGACATGATCTGCCTCTACTTCGCCATTTTTTCAAAGGCATCTTTGGCTGCTTTTTGTTCGGCTTTTTTCTTGGTTCCGGATGTTCCTTTTCCTAATAAAATATCATCCAAGTAGACTCCCATGGTAAATGTTGGCGCATTGCTTGGACCCGTTTCCTCTAATAAACGATATTGAATGGTCTTGCGACTATCGGCTTGGATCACTTCTTGAAGATGCGTCTTATAATCGGTCACATCTTCACTTTTGGGTTGGGAAAATTCTGGTTTCATCACTTTTGTCAGAATTTCATCACAAACCGCATAGCCTTGATCCAAATAGATAGCCCCAATACAAGCTTCAAATTGATCAGCCATGATCGAACGACGGCGGCGACCTCCCGTTTTGATCTCACCAACACCTAAGCGTAAGAATTCATACCATCCCAATTGATCATTTAATTTAGCCAAAGTCGCTTCACAAACCGTTTGCGCTCGTAATGTGGTCATTTGGCCTTCATGCAGTTTTGGCTGCATATGGATCAATTGATCCGAGCTCCATATCTGCAAAACGGCATCTCCCATGAATTCCAATCGTTCATTATTATCAATGGGATCGTTGGCATGTTCATTCGCATAGCTCGAATGCGTACATGCTTCCAAATATAATTCTTCATTCTTGGTTTCATAGCCTTGGCTATGCATCCATTCACTCAATGTCTTCATGGGTTCCTCCTTCTAGATCCCTTCGTACACAATCGGGTACAAAGGCTGAAATATCTAAATGATATCGTAACAATTCACGTACATTGGAACTGGAACAAAACATATGTTCCGGTTTTGTGAAAAGGCAAATGGTTTCCAAATGATCATCGATGGATCGATTCATGGTTGCCATGTTTAGTTCATATTCAAAATCTTGGCTGTTGCGCATGCCTCGGATCAAATATTTCGCATGCACCGATCGAGCCGCATCAACGGTCAATCCTTTTTGAATGCGACAAGAAACGTTGGGATATGCCATACAAGCTTGTTTTAGCCAAGCTAGACGTCTTTCCGCACTAAAGACTTGATGTTTTTCTGAATTTGGTGCCACAAAGACATACAAATGATCAAAGAGCGTACTGGCTCGTTCAATCAGATCTATATGACCCTTGGTGACCGGATCAAAGGCACCACAAAAAATGGCTGTTGGCATGCTTATTTCTCCTTTCGATAATAGGTAATTTTCGTATTGCGATACGATTTTGTTTTCCAAATCACAAAATCAACAATTTGATGGGGAAAGTCATCTTTTTCATCACTTTCCACCACAATGATCGATGTATCTTTTAGTAATTGATGTTGACGCAATTGTTCAATCAACAATGCATTTTTTTGTTTGGCATAGGGTGGATCGATATAGATCAAATCAAACGGCTGACTCAATCGATCCAATACGGAAAAGATATCTCCACGAATGATCTGACACTGTGCTTCCACTTGCAACAAGGCAACATTTTTTTTGATGGTCTGAATGGCTTTGATGTTTTTATCCACACAAACTGCTTCATCCATTCCGCGTGATAAAGCTTCTAAAGCCATATTGCCTGTTCCACTGTAACAATCTAAAAAACGCCCACCATCAAATTGATTGCCTAAGCTTGAAAAAATAGCGCCTTTTACTTTATCAGCCGTGGGACGGGTGCCTTGGCCAGGTACACTTTCCAAACGGCGCGAACCATATTTCCCACTAACGATCCTCATCGATGCATCTCCTTGACACGAATATAGCCAATACAGCTTTGACAAATTCCCAACGCCATACAAACCGACATCAAACTGGATCCACCACTGGAAATAAATAATAAAGGAACACCGGTAAATGGCATCAATGCCGTCACACCTCCAACGTTTAAGAAAAAGTGCATAAAAATATAGGTGGCTGTTCCCCCCAGAATGACCTTATAAGCGAGATCATTGGTTCGAAACGCATAATACAACAAGCGACCTAATAATAAGATATACATAAGAATGATCAGACCCAATCCGATGATACCGGTTTCTTCCAAGACAACGGCCAAGATATAATCGTTATCAGCTTGGGTCAAATAGCCGTATTTCCGACTGGATTCGCCCAATCCTTTCCCAATCACATTGGAAGAGCCAATCGCATAAAGAGAGTTGGCGGGCTGATACCCTTCTCCATAGATATCATTGTAGGGATTCTTCGCATTTTCAATTCGTGTAGCCACATGCGAAAAAGGGGTCTTGGCAATGATATTGGTTCCGAGGTCCGTGACAAAAAAGAGGCCTACTCCCAATACGACCAACACCAACAAAGCGGCAATGATGCGATTCTGTATTTTCTTCAATACCGGAAAGGTCGGGATTTCCACACAAACCAGATAGGTCATGATCAATATGGACAATGTTCCTAAATCTTTTTGAAGGATCAATTCAATGGCGAATAAAGCAATCATGAGATTGGGCACTTTAAAAAGATCGTTAAAAGAGCGTAAGAGTTCTTTTTCTTTTTTGGTTCGATTAATGGCATTGGCTGCCAATAAGACCATAAAGGGTTTCACAAATTCAGCGGGTTGAATGGAAAAGCTTCCCAAGCGGATCCAGGCATGCGAGCCACCCGAGGCACTGAATAAGAAAGGAAGCAACATCAAGCCGAGGAAAAACACCGACAAGAGTGGTTGCAGACGATTAAATAAACGAAAAGAAAAATAGCGAAAAAATATATACATGATGACCAAACTAATGCCGCAAAACATGCACTGATGGGCAATCGTTCGCCAAACGATGTTGGCATCGGATGTTGTTTGACCTACATCCGTAGAAACGATCATGATACTGCCAAAAACCATTAAAGCGACAACCAACCAAGTCAATCGTCGATCCATGGCGATTTTACGAATTCGAGCCATACATCCTCCTTCAGTAACAATCATTCTAACATATTTGGACATGCCTCGTTCAAATAAATTGTCAGGAAGACAAATTTGCTTTAGAATAAGGACGAAGGTGAGAAGATGAAACTAACAATGGAAGATATCATCTTGGATTCCGATCCAAGAATACGTGAAAAAAGCCTACCGGTCGATTTGCCCCTGTCGGATGAAGATCGACAACTGCTTCAAGCCATGTTGCAGTATGTAAAGGATTCGCAAGATGAAGAAATAGCCCAAGCGGAAGGATTACAACCTGCCGTTGGCATTGCTGCGATTCAATTGGGCATTCCCAAACAATTACTGGCCGTGGTCGTTCCCGAAGAAGATGGTATCCATGAAGTGGCATTGGCCAATCCCAAGATCATTTCCGAATCCGTGCAAAATGGATACTTAAATGGTGGTGAAGGTTGTCTATCGGTCAAAGAAGAGCATCCCGGCCATGTCTACCGTCATGCACGAATTAAAGTGCGTGGTTATGATCTGGTCCAGGATAAAAAGACCGTTATTTCGGCCAATGGTTATTTTGCGATTGCCCTCCAACATGAAATTGATCATTTATCTGGCATATTATTTTATGATCGAATTGATCCAAATGATCCTTGGAAGGCAGATCCAGAAGCAGAAGTCATTTAATTCTGCTTTTTTTTCGGCTATACTTGGTATAAAATTAATACAAAAGAAAGAGGTCAACATGCCAAAACTACAAGATTATAATAATCGGCATGCGATCAATCGAAAGACATATTCTGTAGAAAAAAACGACACTTTGATCTATGCCCTTGGTGGCTTGGGCGAAGTCGGTAAGAACATGTACTGCTTCGAACATGACAATGAAATTTGTATCATTGATTGTGGCGTTTTATTTCCAGACGATGATTTGCTCGGTGTCGACTATGTCATCCCTGATTATCATCATTTGATTCGCATGAATAAAAAACACAAGATTTTAGTGATCACCCATGGTCACGAAGATCATATTGGAGGAATTCCCTTTTTATTAAAACAAGTAAAGATCGATGCGATCTATGCGCCTCGGTTTGCGAAAGCTTTGATATTAAAAAAACTCAATGAACACAAAGGTTTGGAACACACCAAGATCATTGAAGTCAATGAAGACTCGAATATTCAAACCAAATATTTCCAAATTGGCTTTTTTAATACGATTCATTCCATACCCGATTCGTTGGGCGTCTTAATCAACACGCCAAATGGTCGTGTGGTAGAAACCGGTGATTTCAAGTTTGATTTCACACCAGTGGGTACGAATGCTGACTATCAAAAAATGGCCTTTATTGGTGCAAGCCAACCGGATTTATTAATGAGTGACTCGACCAACTCGGGAGTAGAAGAAATGTCTATTTCGGAACGTGTTGTTGCCAAAGAAGTATTGGACATCATGCGCAACAATACAGAGAGTCGTTTGATCGTCGCAACATTTGCATCCAATGTGTATCGGGTCGCGCAAATTATGGAAGCTGCGGTCAAGTGTCATCGAAAGGTGATCGTCTTTGGTCGAAGCATGGAAAATGTCGTTGATATTGGTCGTAAGATGGGTACGATCAAGATTAAAAATTCGCAAATGTTGAAACCAGAAGAACTGGCTCATACACCAGATGATAAGGTTTGTATTATTTGTACAGGATCGCAAGGAGAGCCATTGGCTGCCTTAAGCCGCATTGCGAATGGAACCCATAAACATATTCACTTAAAACCAGGAGATACGATTGTTTTCTCTTCGAATCCCATTCCGGGTAATGAAGACAGTGTCAATCGAGTGGTCGATAACTTATTTAGAGCTGGTGCAAAAGTTTTAACCAAATCCATTTTGAATAACTTGCATACAACAGGCCATGCTTCGCAAAAGGAACAAAAATTGATGATCCAATTGATCAAGCCAAAGTATTTCATGCCTGTGCATGGTGAATTTAAGATGTTGATGCACCACCGTCAAACAGCCATCGATACGGGCATCCCATCAGAAAACACGTTTATTTGTGCCAATGGTGATATCTTGATCTTACGAGATCATCAAGTCTTACCAAGCAATTGGCGATTCCAGGGGGATGATATCTATGTGGATGGCAATGATGTTTCGGGTCTTTCCACTGCCGTCTTAAAAGATCGCCGGATCTTAGCGGAAAATGGTATGGTTGCTGTCGTGATCGCAATCGATTCCAAAACCAATACCTTATTGGCACCCCCTGTGATCTTGTCACGTGGTTTTGTGTTCATCAAAGATTCACAAGGATTGATGAAAGAAGCAAGTTTTATCGTTGGAAAATCTTTGCAGGAACAAATGAAAGAAAAAACCACATTTGGTGAATTAAAGAATTGTGTGCGTTCGACATTGGAGCCGTTCTTATATAAGAAGACCCATCGAAATCCAATCGTGATCCCAGTAATCATCAATTCCAGAAAGACCATGGAAGAATTGGCGAAGAAACGCAAATCGCACCGTTCAAAACCGAGAGAAAAAGTGAAAGAAGATTAGCTATGATCTTCTTTTTTTGATAGAATCGATGGATAGGAGGTGGAATCCATGCATCGTTGGCAAAAACGTCTTTTGGCCATCATCGTTGTTTTATTGGTGATCGTCATTGGTTTTGATGTTTCTTTATATCATGCCATTCAATATGAACCCAGTGAATTAGCTGTGAATTATCGAACCATAAAAGATGATAGAATTCCTACTTCCATGAAGGATGTATCCATTCTCTATTTTACTGATCTACAATATGGGTCATTTGAAAACAAAGAACGATGTGATCGTGTGTTTTCCCAAATCAAAGAATTAAATCCCGATATTCTGATCTTTGGCGGCGATGTATTGGACACGAATACGACCTTTGATACGAAAACACAAAACTATATTTTAAAGAAATTTAAGGAGATCCAAGCTCCACTAGGTAAATTTGCGGTTTGGGGCGAAAAGGATCAAAGCCATAAAGCTGAATTAAAGAAGATGTATAAAAAAGCCCAAGTTGAAGTGTTAGATAATCGTCAAGTCAGCTTGTATAATGGGAGCTCTTCAGGGATTCGTTTCATTGGTCTATCCAATACAAATGGGATTTCCAGTGCAACACAAAAACTATCTTCCAAAACCTTTAATCTATTGGTTTGTCACAAACCAGACATTTTGGTCGATAGTTCGTTGGCTTCCAAACATATTTCTTTGGCATGGGCTGGCCATTCCCATGGCACCCAGATTACTTTCCCTTTGATTGGGCCTTATAAAACGGTTTCGGGAGCCTCGAAATTAAATCGGAGTCATTCGACGGATTTGAGTTTTGACTACGACATTTCAACGGGAGTTGGTTGTACCAATTTGGATGTTCGTTATGGAGCCAAACCAGAAATTAATTATTATATATTGAAGAAATAGATAAAATAGCTTATGATATGGACTGTCAAGACAGGGGTGTCCACCAGGACTGAGATGCAGTGCGATCCCTTATGACCTGATCTAGGTAATACTAGCGTAGGGAGTCTTAAAGTCTTTAAGTTCCTTGCGCCTCAATGGAGGTGTTTTTTTTATGAAAGATTTATCAGTGAAAGATCTTGTTTTGATGGCATTTTATGTAGCCCTATTTATGGTATTGGATATGTTTATCAATACCTTGGGTTTCTTACAAATGCCACAAGGTGGTAGCCTTGGTGTTTCTACCATCGCTTTATTATTGGCTAGCTATCATTTAGGATGGAAGAAAGGTACAGTCGTTGCGATCGTCAGTGTATTCTGCCAATTCGTGACTGGAAGGATGTATCTATTGGGCTTTACCCAATTCTTATTGGATTACTTCATTGCCTTTAGCGTATATGGTTTGGCTTGTTTATTTCCCAATTATAAATACTTTTATTCCGGGGTATTGATCACCAATCTCATTCGTTTTCTTTCTTCAACCATTAGTGGGGTTGTCTTCTATAAGACCACATGGATGGGATCCATTATTTATCAAGCCTGGTACATGGTACCAACAACCATTATTGGTTTGATCTTGGTTCCTTTATTGATGGAATCATTAGCACCACGTATAAAAAAAGCATAATGACGCAGAGCAATCTGCGTTTTTTTCATGAGATAAATTATCATAATAAGTGCAACAGCCTATAAGAATTAAAAAAGTCCATGGGTTCAATGATAAAATGTGAGTGAGAAAACAAACATTTATCAAGGAGAATCCCATGAACTACAACCATCTTAACATAAATGAGAGAAC